>NZ_JAGUUD010000037.1:0-65550 GCF_020177535.1 Paraburkholderia sp. XV
CAAAGAAAAGTAGGTGCCGCCCCGCACAGGGGCGACGCCTGAAGCAAGCTAACAACACGCGGATGCCAGCGCAAACGCAAGCAAACCAAAACCAAACCAAAACCAAACCAAAACCAAACCAAAACCAAACCAAGCATCAACCACGACGCAAAGGCGAAAAACCCCCACCCCAGCGTCGCAGACAAAAAAATGCTCAGAACGGCAACTTGGCGTCAGCCTTTTCAGCCAGAATCACACGCCGAAAATCCTCCTGAATCCGCTTCAAAGCGACATCATTGTCAGCCTCAAACCGCATAACAACGACAGGCGTCGTATTAGAGGACCGCGCGAGCCCAAACCCATCCGGATACTCGACACGCAACCCGTCAATCGTCACAACCTGATCCGCGTCAGGAAACGTCGCACTCTTCTGCAACCGCGCGATCAGCTCAAAATTCTCGCCTTCCTGCAGCTTCAACTGCAATTCAGGCGTCGAATGCGAATTCGGCAGGTCATTGAGCAGCTTGCTCGGATCCGCCACACGGGCAAGGATTTCCAGCAACCGCGCACCGGTATAAAGCCCATCATCAAACCCATACCAGCGGTCCTTGAAGAACACGTGACCGCTCATCTCGCCCGCCAGCGGGGCGCCCGTCTCCCGCAATTTCGCCTTCACGAGCGAATGCCCCGTCTTCCACATCAACGGCTCGCCGCCCTTCGCCTTCACCCACGTCGCCAGATTGCGCGTGCACTTCACGTCATAGATGATCTGCGCGCCCTTGTTTCGCGACAACACCTCTTCCGCAAACAGCATCAACTGGCGATCCGGATAAATGATCTGGCCGTCCTTCGTGACCACGCCCAGACGGTCGCCGTCACCATCGAATGCGAAGCCGATCTCAGCATCCGTTTCCTTCAGCGCGCGGATAACGTCCTGCAGGTTTTCCGGGTGTGCCGGGTCCGGGTGGTGATTCGGGAAGTTGCCGTCGATCTCCGTGAACAGCTCGACCAGCTCGCAGCCCAGCGCCTTGAACAGGCGCGGCGCGAGACCGCCAGCGACGCCATTGCCCGTATCGACGACCAGCTTCAGCGGCCGCGCGAGCTTGATGTCGCTCGTGATGCGATCAAGATACGCATCGGCGATGTCGTACTCCTGATAAGTTCCGGCGCCGCTTTCGAAGCGGTTTTCAGTAATGCGCTTGTACAGCCCCTGAATCTGCTCGCCGTAGATGGCAGCGCCGCGCAGCACCATCTTGAAGCCGTTGTAGTCGGGCGGGTTGTGGCTGCCCGTGACGACGATGCACGAATCGACGCGGCGTTCGCCGCCATCGAGCTTGAGCGGCACGCTGGCCGCGAAATAACCGACGGGCGTCGGCACCATGCCGACGTTGACCACGTCGACACCCGCCGCGCGCAGTCCGTCCGACAGCGCCTGGATCAGCTCGGGACCGGAAAGCCGGCCGTCGCGCGCGACCACGACGGCATCGCCGCCCTGCGCGCGAACTTCGCTGCCGAATGCGCGACCGATCGAACGCGCAGTCTCGGCGTCGAGCGTCTTGCCGATCACTCCGCGGATGTCATATGCCTTGAATATGGATTGCGAGATCATGGATTGGCTCACTTACGTGCAATGGAAAATTTGGATGACACAGCGTGGTCATGGCACTGTGCCTTGCCGGAAGCGGTCCGGATACAACTTATAATTGCGCTTTTCAGCGTCGCCTTACTGGCACCATTCTAATGCTTAGATGCCCCGGGCTCACAAAGTTGCCGCATCGTTCGTTCGGCTGGGCACGCCAAGATACAGACTACATGCACCTCCCGTGCCCGCAGACAGCAAACGGTCGCCATGCGGATGCCGGCGCTTAAGCGTTTTACGAATCCCGACGTCACGCGCGCTGTCGCAAACCTTGTCTGGCTTGGCCTCGAACGCCTCACCCAGATCGGCGTGGCGATCGCGATCAGCGGCGTGCTGGCGCGCTACTTCGGTGCCGACCTGTTCGGCAAATGGCAATACGCCAACACGCTTTTGCTCGTCCTGTCGCCGATTACATGGGTGTGCGGCGCGGAGATTCTCGTGCCGACCATCGTACATCGTCCGCCTGAACAACTCGGCACCGTGCTCGGCAGCGCGTTCGCGTTGCGGCTCTCGGTGTCGGCCGTCGCGCTGTTGCTGACGTGGGCAGGGATTGCGGCGGGCGTCACCGATCCCGTCGTCGGCGCGATGCTCGCCGGACTGGCCGTCACGATGCTGTTTCGCGAGCCGTTCGTCGGCGTGATCAACGCGTGGCTGCAAAGCATGACCTACAGCAAGCCGCAGTTGCTCACCAGCATGACGACGGCCATCGCCAAGGCCATCCTCGTCTGGCTGCTGGTGCGCGCGGCCGCCGCGCCGTCGCGCTTCGGCTGGCTGTGGGCGCTCGAATCGGCCGCGATCGGCGCGGTGCTGGTCGTCTATTTCATGCAAAGGCACGGCGGGAAACTCGGCTGGCGCGTGGACCGCGCGCTGTTCCGCCACTTCGCGACGGCGGGCACCGTGTTCTGGCTCGGCCTGATCTGCATGTACCTGTTCCTGAAGCTCGACCGCCTGATGCTGGAGCGCGCAATCTCGTTCGCCGACCTCGGCCGCTACTCGGCCGCGCAACAGCTCAACGAGAACTGGATCACGCTCGCGCTGATGCTGGCGCAAACGCTTGCGCCCGCCTTCGTCTACCGCGTCCAGGACGCCGTGCAGCTGCGCCGCAACATGTGGCGGCTCACGGCCATGACAGCCGTTCTGATGATCGCCGGCGCGTTCGTGCTGGATCTGCTGGCAGGCTTCATCATCCGCCGCGTGTTCGGGCCGGATTTCGAGGAAGCCGTCGATATCTTCCGCTGGGCCGTGTGGCTGTCCGTCCCCGCCGGCATCGAGGCGATCGGCAACCTGGTGGTCCTGAAGTATCAGGCGAAGTTCGTGTTGCTGTCGAAGTGGCTGCTGGCGCTCGCCGTCGCGGGCATCGTCAATCTGCTGGCGATTCCGCGTTTCGGCGCGTACGGCGCGCTGATCGGCCTTGCCGCCGGCTATCTCGCCGCGGCTTCCGTCAATTTTTATTACATCCGTTACAAGCTGCGCCCATGACGTCTTCTTCATTCCCGCCCGTGGGCGCTGCGCCGCTCGACGACGTCGCCGTGCTGATGCCCGCCTACAACGGCCAGGCGGACGTCGAGCGCACGCTGGCCTCGTTCGGCGAGGACGCGCGCATCCACGTGCTGATCGTCGACGACGGCAGCACGCCGCCCATCGTCGCGCCCGCGTTGCCGAACCTGTCGATCGAGGTGCTGCGCATGCCGAAGAACGGCGGTATCGAACGCGCGCTGCAGGCGGGTATCGAAGCGCTGGCGGCGCGCGGCTTTCGCTACGCCGCGCGCATCGACGCCGGCGACCTGACCGTGCCGCAGCGGCTTGCGCGTCAGCGCGCGTATCTCGAAGCGCATCCGCAGGTCGCGGGACTCGGCATGTGGACGCAGGTGGTGTCGCGCGACGGCAAGCCGCTCTTTATGCTGACGCCGCCCGCGGAGCCGCGCGCGATCCGCCGCGTGCGCTTCATGCGCGCGTGTTTCGTGCATCCGTCGATGATGCTGCGCATCGACGCCGTGCTCGCCGTGGGCAACTATCGCGAGGCTTACAAGGCGGCTGAAGACCTCGATCTGTTCCTGCGCCTGATGGCGCGCTACGACTGCGCGAACCTGCCAGAACTCGGCCTGTACTACGAGCTGAACGAAGGCGGCATCAGCGCGACGAAGCGGCGCCGCCAGATCGCCTCGACGCTGCGCTTGCAGATGCGCTACTTCAACGTACTGAATCCATACGACTGGCTCGGCCTCGCAAAGAACCTGCTGCACTTCGTCACGCCGTACCAGACGCTTCAGCGCGTGAAGAAGCGGCTCTACGCGCCGCGTGCGAGCCTCTGAACACCGCCCGTCCAACCTGCAACGCAAGCATGAAGCAACCCACCCAATCCGCCGGCGCGCTGCGCATCACGCTCGTCTGCAACACCGCGTTCGCGATCTACACCTACCGGCAAGGGCTGATACGCACGCTCGTCGCGCGTGGCGTCGACGTGACGGTGATCGCGCCGCGCGACCGCACCTTCGATCTGCTCCAGCAGATAGGCTGCCGCTGCATCGAGCTGCATGTCGCATCGAAAGGCACGAATCCGCGCGACGATCTGCGCACGTTATGGGCGCTGTACCGGCTTTATCGAGAGATTCGTCCGCATGTCGTGTTTCACTACACGATCAAGCCGAACATCTACGGAACGATTGCGGCGAAACTGGCAGGCGTCGATTCGGTTGCCGTCACGACGGGCCTCGGCTATGTTTTCATCCAGAAGAGCCGTGCGGCGCAAATCGCCAAGCTGTTGTACCGTTTTGCATTCCGTTTTCCGCGCGAAATATGGTTTCTGAATAAGGACGATGAAGCTGCGTTTCGCGACCAGCAATTGCTCGCGCATCCGGAGCGCGCGCGCCTGCTGCACGGCGAAGGCGTGGATCTCGAGCAGTTTTCTTTCACGCCCCTGCATGTGCGTGAAAACAGGCAGGATGCATTTTCTTTTGTATTAATCGGCCGCCTGTTGTGGGATAAAGGCGTGGGCGAATATGTCGAGGCCGCACGGCAGTTGCGCGCGAAGTATCCGCACGCGCGCTTCCAGTTGCTAGGGCCCGTCGGCGTCGACAATCCCAGCGCGATTTCGCAGGCCGAAGTCGACGCATGGGTGCGCGAAGGCGTGATCGACTATCTGGGCGAAGCGCACGACGTGCGCCCGCTGATCGCCGCCGCCGATTGCGTCGTGCTGCCTTCGTATCGCGAAGGCGTGCCGCGCACGCTGATGGAAGCGTCGGCAATGGGACGGCCCATCGTCGCCACCGACGTGCCGGGCTGCCGCGAAGTGGTCGCGCACGGTGTCAACGGCTTGTTATGCGAGGCGCGTAATGTGGACAGCCTCGCAGCGAAGCTCGCGCAGATGCTCGACATGAGCGACGACGAACGTCGCGCGATGGGCGAGCGCGGCCGCGAGAAAGTCGCGCGGGAATTTGACGAACGGGTTGTCGTCGAACGGTATAAAGGCCTGATCCAGCAGTTGACGGGCATATCACTCTAAAGGGAGTTCAGCATGACCACGAAGGGCACGATTCTGGTAACGGGCGGTGCAGGCTTCATTGGTTCGCACACGTGCGTGGAACTGCTCAACAGCGACTACGACGTGGTGGTGATCGACAATCTCGTGAACAGCAAGCGCGAATCGATCGCGCGCGTCGAGAAGATCACGGGCAAGCAGGTCGCGTTCTACGAAGCGGATGTGCGCGACGAAGCCGTCGTCAACACGATCTTCGACAAGCATCCCATCACGGGCGCGATTCACTTCGCGGCCTTGAAGGCGGTGGGCGAATCGGTGGCGAAGCCGCTCGAGTACTACCGCAACAACATGGACGGCCTGCTCGTGCTGCTCGACGTGATGCGCGCGCGCAATGTGAAGCAGTTCGTGTTCAGCTCGTCGGCGACCGTGTATGGCGTGCCGAAAAGCTCGCCCATCGACGAATCGTTCCCGCTCTCGGCAACCAATCCGTATGGCCAGAGCAAGCTGATCGCCGAGCAGATCCTGCGCGATCTCGAAGTCTCCGATGCATCGTGGCGCATCGCGACGCTGCGCTACTTCAACCCGGTCGGCGCGCATGAAAGCGGCCTGATCGGCGAAGATCCCGGCGGCGTGCCGAACAACCTGATGCCCTATGTCGCGCAGGTCGCCGTCGGCAAGCTGGAAAAGCTGCGCGTGTTCGGCGGCGACTACGACACGCCGGACGGCACGGGCGTGCGCGATTACATCCACGTCGTCGACCTGGCGCGCGGCCATATCGCGGCGCTCGACGCGCTCGTCAGGCACGACGCGAGCTTCGTCGTGAATCTCGGCACCGGTCAGGGCTATAGCGTGATCGACGTCGTGAAGGCGTTCGAGAAGGCGTCGGGCAAGCCGGTGCCGTATGAAATCGTCGCGCGCCGCCCCGGCGACGTCGCGCAGTGCTTCGCCAATCCCGCTAAGGCGCTGGAGGTGATCGGCTGGGAGGCGCAATATGGCATCGAGCGCATGTGCGCCGACCATTGGCGCTGGCAGGCGCAGAATCCGCGCGGATTCGAATAAGTCCGCCGCGCGACACTCGCGACACTCGCGAAACCCACGAAACGCGCGGGATGCGCTTGCGCATCCCGCCTGTCGAACGGGCGGCCACTAGCCCCGGCCCCTCCCCCTTCCTCCTTTCTGTGCTCCGACGCACAGAAACGCCTCCCGTCCGCTGCTTCAATAGGCGCTCATACACTGGCGCTGCGTCGTTCATTCCGACCCGGCGTCCCGGGAGGCACAATGAACGTCATTGCAGAAGCGGTTGCACAGGATATCCTCGATCACGAAACCCACCTTGCCTGCGTCATCCAGCCCGTCGTGCTGGCGGGCGGGTCCGGGACACGCCTGTGGCCGCTGTCGCGCGAGCAATGCCCGAAACAGCTGATCGGTCTGACGGGCGACGAATCGCTGCTCGAAGCAACACTGCGCCGAACCCAGGGCTTGCGCGCGCCGACTCACGAGCATCCCGCGCCGCATATCGTCAGGACACAGCCGACGCTCGTCGTCTGCAGCGAGGAGCTGAAGCTGCCGACCAAGGAGCGGCTCGAGCGCTGCGCATGCGAATCCCGCGTCGTGCTGGAGCCGGCGCCGCGCAACACGGCACCCGCGCTGACGATCGCCGCGCTGGCGGCGCTCGCGGATGCGCCGCACGGCGAAGACCCGATTCTCGTCGTGATGCCCGCCGACCATCTGATCAGCGACGACGCCGCCTTCGTCGACACGTTGCAGCAGGCCATCCAGCACGCGCTGCGCGACGCGATCGTCACGCTCGGCGTGCCGCCCGAGCGCGCGGAAACGGGCTACGGCTACATCAAGACCGGCCTGCCCGCCGACGGACGCGGCGCGCGCGGCATCGAGCGTTTCGTCGAAAAGCCCGCGCAGGAAACGGCGGAACAGTACGTCGCCTCGGGCGAATATTGGTGGAACAGCGGCGTGTTCGTGATGCGCGCGTCGGTGTGGCTCGCGGCGATCACGGCGTGCCGGCCGGACATCGCCGCGGCGTGCCGGGCGTCGTACGAACATGCGAGCATCGCGAGCGACGGCTCGCTGCAACTCGATCGCGCCGCATTCGCCGCCTGCCCGAGCGATTCGATCGACTACGCGGTGATGGAACACATCGGCGACGATCCGAAGCTGATGGGGATCATCGTGCCGCTGACGGCCGGCTGGTCCGATGTCGGCGCGTGGGACGCCGTCTGGGACATCAGCGAGAAGGATGTCTCGGGCAATGTCGCGCGCGGCCGCGTGCTGTTCGAAGGTTCGACGGATACCTATGCGCACTCGGAGGGACGGTTGGTCGCGTGTGTCGGCGTGACAGGCATCGTGGTGGTCGAAACGGCCGACGCCGTGCTCGTCGCCGCGAAAGACCGCGTGCAGGACGTGAAGGCGATCGTGAACCGCCTGAACGCGGCGAAGAATACGGAAGCGAAGGTGCATCGCAAGGTGGAGCGGCCGTGGGGCTGCTATGACTCAATCGATCAGGGCGAGCGCTTCCAGGTCAAGCGCATTGTCGTGAAGCCTGGCGGTCGGCTATCGCTGCAGATGCATCACCATCGCGCGGAACACTGGATCGTCGTGCGCGGCACCGCGCGCGTGACGCGCGGCGACGAATCGTTCCTGCTGACCGAGAACCAGTCGACGTATATCCCGCTCGGTACGCTGCACCGGCTGGAAAACCCCGGCAAGACGCCGCTCGAGATCATCGAGGTGCAGTCGGGCTGCTATCTCGGTGAGGACGATATCGTGCGGTTTGACGATCAGTACGGGCGCACGGGTACCTGAACGCTAGGCGACGCTCGCACCGGCCTCGAGGCGGAACACTGCGACCGCCTCGCGCAGCACGACGGCCTGCGATTCGAGCGCTTTCGCAGCGGCCGCGGCCTGCTCGACGAGCGCCGCGTTCTGCTGCGTGACTTCGTCGATCTGGCCGATCGCCTTGTTGATCTGCTCGATGCCGTCGCTCTGTTCATGCGCGGCGCCTTCGATCTCCGTCATGATGCCCGTCACGCGCTGCACGGAGTTCATCGCTTCCTCCATGGTCTTGCGCGCATCAGCGACGAGCGTTGCGCCCTGCGCGACCTGCGCCGTCGAATCGCCGATCAGTTCGCGAATTTCCTTCGCCGCCGCGCCCGAGCGCTGCGCGAGCGCGCGCACTTCGGAAGCGACGACGGCAAAGCCGCGCCCCTGCTCTCCCGCGCGCGCCGCCTCGACGGCTGCGTTCAGCGCGAGGATGTTGGTCTGAAACGCAATGCCTTCGATGATGCCGATGATCTCCCCGACCTTGCGCGACGACGCGGTGATGCCGTCCATCGTCTGCGTCACGCGAGCGACCACGTCGCTGCCGCGCACCACCGTGTCGAGCGCGCCTTGCGCAAGGCGGCTTGCGAGCTTCGCGTTGTCGGTGTTCTGCTTGACGGTCGCCGACAGTTCTTCCATGCTCGCCGCCGTTTCCTGAAGCGCGGCGGCCTGCTGTTCGGTACGGCTCGACAGGTCCGCGTTGCCGGCGGCGATTTCGTTGGCGCCGAGCGTGATCGAATGGGTGCTGCCGCGCACTTTCGACACCGTGTCGACGAGGCCGTCACGCATCTGCGAGAGCGCCTGCAGCAGTTGGCCCATCTCGTTGCGCGAGCGCACCTTGACCGAGGTCGTCAGGTCGCCTTCGGCCATGCTGCGAAAGTGGCGGATGGTCTGGTTCACCGGCTTCACGACAGCCGACGACAGGCCCGCGCGCGCTAACGCGCCGATTACGACGGCGGCCACGCCGATCGCGATGAACAGACCCGTCGAGAGTGTGAAGCGCCGACTCAACTTGCCGGCCTCGCGCTGGCGGTTATCGGCCTGCGCGCGCTTGAGCGCGTCGATCGCCTTTGCGTAGACACCGTAAAAGCGGTCCGCCGTCTCGCCCTGGATCGTGCGGAACGTATTGAAGTCGTTGTCGACGAGCGCCTTGTGCTCCGGCTCGATCGCCTGGTTGACGAGTGCGGCGCGAGCCTGCGCCACGGTTTGCGCGAGCTTGCCCTCTTCTTCGCTGCCGAAGGGGCCCGCCATGTAGACGCGGAAATCCTCGTTCGACGACTCCAGCAGCTTGTGCGCGGCGGCGAGCAGTCCGTCCGTGTCCTTGCCGACGCTGAAAAGCGTCTCGTAGCTGCCGAGCGACAGGCGCACCTGCAGGAGTTTTTCCGAGCTCGACGTCAGCGCGTTCATCGCCGCCGATGTCTGCTGCACGTTTTGCAGGCCATCGTTGGTGAATTTCAGCGCGCCCCAACCGACGCCGATCACGATCAGGAGAAAGGCCGCGAAGATGCCGATGACGAGCGTCAGTCCTTGCCGGATGGTGATGTTTTTGAGCATGAGTGTCCGTGACGTGCTGTCGGCCAGCCGGGATGGCAGCCCCATCGATGGCTATCGGCAACGCGGGACGGACTCCGAATAGGGACAATCCATGACGTAGCATGTGGGATGGCGCGCTCTGCGCCCCCGGAGGACGGTCTGCTCGCTTTATTACCGTGGAGGCCGGACTTTTGTATTGGCGGCCTGCATGTCGGCACGCGTGATGTGCCAGAGGACGGAGAAGCTGGTACCGCCGACCGTCGGGTAGCTGTCAGCGTGACAGTTGTTCGACAGTGGATCGCAAGCGATCGTCATCGTCTGCTTGTCGTTGAACGTGATCTTGACGATCGGGCTCTCGAGCGCGCCCTTCTGGACGGGTTCGAGTTCGTAGGTACAGGGAATGGTTTTCGGAGCGGATCCTGACCTGTCGCCCTTAATCTGCAGCGTTGCAGTTTTCGAAGGCGGACCGTCGAAACGAAGCTCGACGGTGTCGCCGCTGTCGGCGCTACCCATCATCGATACGGGCACCGATGAGGGGACTGCGATGGATGCCAGCGGCAGCGCGAATAGGGCCGCGCTCAGGCATGCAAGAAGAGAGATACGCATCTTCGACCGTACGGCTTGAATATGCAGCGCATTATGGGCGAAAACGGCGCCGCTTGCCGCCGAGCCGTCAACCCCTCCGGGCCCGCTGCGTTTCATTTGTATAATCCACCGTTTGCTTTTCCGGCCCCGACTTTCATGCTCAGTTTCGCGCTCGGCTTTATCGTTTCACTCTTGATCACGCTCGTGATCGTGCGGTATGCGCATCTGCATGAAACGTTTGCGGACACCGATCTCGCCGGTGTGCAGAAATTCCACGCACGGCCGGTGCCGCGTATCGGCGGAACGGGGATTCTGGTCGGGCTGATCGTGTCGGCAATCCAGCTGTATGGCGCGTATCCGGCCGTTTCGGCGGGTATTCTCGGCATTGTCGCGTGCGGGCTTCCGGCGTTTGCCTCGGGTCTGATCGAAGACCTGACGAAAAAGGTGTCGCCTCTGGCCCGGTTGATCTGCACGATGGTCGCGGCAGCGCTCGCTTATTTCGTGCTGGGAATCGCCGTCACGCGCATCAGCGTGCCGCCACTCGATTTTCTGCTCTCGTATGCGGCCATTTCCTGCGCGGTGACGGTGCTGGCAGTCGCGGCGCTCGCCAATGCGATCAATATCATCGACGGCTTCAACGGGCTGGCGTCAATGGTCGCGTTCATGATGTTCGCGTCGCTGGCGTATGTGGCGTTTCAGGTGCATGACCCGATCGTGCTGTCGGCATCGCTCATCATGATGGGCGCGGTGATGGGCTTCTTCATCTGGAACTTCCCGGCCGGGTTGATCTTTCTCGGCGACGGCGGCGCGTACTTTATCGGCTTCATGCTCGGCGAACTGTCGATCATGCTCGTGATGCGCAATCGCGATGTATCGGCGTGGTATCCCGTGCTGCTCTTTATGTATCCGATCTTCGAGACCTGCTTCTCGATCTACCGGAAGAAGTTTATTCGCGGGATGTCGCCTGGGATTCCCGATGGCGTGCATCTGCATATGCTCGTTTATAAGCGGCTTATGCGGTGGGCGGTGGGCGCGAGGACGGCGCGCGAACTGACGCGGCGCAATTCGCTGACGTCGCCTTATTTGTGGTTGCTGTGTCTGATCGCCGTAATTCCCGCGACGCTGTTCTGGCGGCACACGCTGCATCTGTTCTGCTTTGTCGTCGTATTCGCGCTGACCTACGTGTGGCTTTATGTCAGCATCGTCCGGTTCAAGGCGCCGAAATGGCTAGTCGTGCGGAAAAGACGGCATAGCTAATGAAATTAGCAACGGTGTGCGCGTGAAGTCGATCCAGAATGAGTTCGCGCGCCGCAGTGCTCAGACGAGACCGCGACCTGTCTGAAGTATGTGGAGGACTTGTCGACAGGCAGCGGACGCCTGGCGCGAACCCCTGCGTGAACTTCAGCGCGGGCTGATGCGGCACCACTGCCAGGCAAGCACGCCCTTCCCGATGCCGGCCTCGTATGGCGCGCACGAGTTCGCATCGAAGCCGAAGCCGGCGCGCTCGAAAGCACCAGCGGCATCGGCGGCGAGTTGGCGGTTGCGGGCGGTGAGATCGAACCGGTCGTCGGCGCGCAGACCGAGCCGGCACTGTTCGGACGCGTCGCGCGGACCTTCGACGGCCGCATGCAGATGCAGTTTCGACACCGCCCAACGCAACGCATGGCATCCGCGCTCCGAGCGCGTCAGCCCGAGCGTGGCGGTAACCTCGTTCACGTCGTTGACATTGTCCTCGCGCCAGTTGTGCGCACCGTCGATCAGCGCGAACGTCGGGCCGCCTCGTTCGCGCGCGAGCGCCACGATGCGGGCGCGAAACGCGTCGCTGGCGGGAAAGCTGCTGTCGATCTGCGTGAACGCGACAGTGTCGGGGAAGCGCGTCGCGATCCATGCCCAGCCCGTCGTGGTACTCCGGATGACGACCGTCGTGCGCTCCGGCTGCGCAAGCGGCGGAAGCTGCACGTGATAGAGCGGATCGGCCCAGCCTTCGTGTCCCCACGTGCGAGCGCCGCCCGTCACGACGACAGCCGTGGCGGCGATAAGCGCCCACGCCGCTGCGCGCCGCGCATTACGGGCGGGCAGTAGCCGGTCGAGCAGCAGCACAAGCACCATCGGCGCGAGCACTTCGATGGGCACGACGTAACGATAGATGCTGAACAGCTTCATCCACACAACGAAACCGAGCGCGACGAACAGCACCACGAGCCGCTGTTTCGGTTCGAGACCGGCGCGCGACTGACCCTTGAAGCGCTGCGTAATACGCGCGAACACCCACCACACGAGCACGACATAGACGATCGGCCAGATGATCTGACGGATTGGCGTTTCGCCGACACGCTTCGAATCCGCTGCGATGATGAATGGCCACAGCAGCATCTCGACAAGATTGCGCGGCAGCCAGCGCACGTCGCCTTGCGCGGCGGATGTCGTCAGCGGGTTCGGAAAGAACTTGCCGAACTGCGGATAGAGCGGGTTGCCGAACTGCTGCCAGAGATGCAGCATCCAGAAGCCCGTCGTCGCGGCCATGCCGAGCAGCACGCCAAGTCCGAACAGAAACGCGATGCGCACGCGTATGCCCAACGTGCCCGGATAGCTCAGAAGGCTCACGCACAGCGCGACGGCAAAGACCGCGTTGGTCAGCTTCAGGCCCGTCGCGCAACCGACCAGCAGGCCGCTCAGGATCGACGCCGCGAAGGCGCCCGCCGTGGGCTCGCCGAGCCGCCGCCAGTTCGAGAGCGCCGTCAGCAGACCGCCAAGTACGAGCAGCGCCGTGGTGTCGTCGCCCATCGAATTGCCGAGGCCGGACAGGAAGTTCGCAGTGAGGCAGCCGGCCCCGGCGATCAGAACGGGCAGTCGGTAGCGATCGTCGCTGGACGCGGACGGCCATACTTCGCGTGCGATCGCGACGATCAGCACGAACGTCGAGCCATGCAACACGCCGAGCAGAAACCCGACGACACGCGATGGCAAATGCGTATTCAACAGGTACAGCGCCGTGTCGAGCAGCGGGTTGAAATACGATTGCATGCCCGCCGGAGCGAGGTCGGTCTGCAGCTTGCCGTGCAGCCACGCGAACGGGTTGTACAGGTGATAGTTGTAGAGGTCCCAGTTCGCGTCGGCGCCGAGCAGCAACGAGTACAGCCCGAACAGCAACGGCACGATCACGCATGCGGCCATCATCGCGCGACGCGAGCGGAGATCGACGATGCGCCGGCGCGCGGTGGACAACGCGGCACTCGTTTGAAGAAGGGGCGTCACGGGGTCGGACGTCACGGGCGAGCCTTGAACACCCACAGCTTCGCGCTGACGAAGTTGACCGTCATGCCCGCGAGCGCCCCGACGGCAACGCCGATGAGCGGCAGCAGCGCGCTCTTCGGCAGCAGCAGGACCGTCGCGCTATAAGCTGCGTAATTGACGACGCCGCCGCCCAGCATCGCGAACAGGTAATGCCACCACTCGGCCCACGCGGATTTGTTGCTGCCCTGGACGAACGTGAAGCGTCGATTGAACTGCCACGTCGACCAGACAGCCGCGACAAACGAGACTGCGCGACCGACGAAATAGCCTGCACCGAGCGCGAGCATCCCGTACAGCACGCCTGCGTCGACGATGAGGCCGATCACGCCGGCGATGGCGAAGCGCAGTAGTTCGCGCTTCATTCGACGGCCCGTCCTGCGAATGTCGTAGGCGCTACTGTCGTTGCTGCCGGAATGTAGAAAAAGCGAATCATAAAGGAGGCATCGGCAGGGTGATGGATGATGGGCTTCGCCCGTGACAGGCGCACACGCAGAGCGCGGCTATTTTATCGCACACATGTAGCGGCACCCGACTGCACGGCGAAGACGAAAAAGGCGCCTCGGCGCCTTTTTCGTCACATCGAAGCCCGCTTGCCCGGAGGCGGCGGTACGCTGCGCAGCGGCGGCGCGCTGAGCGTCGGCTGATATTCGGCAACCCAACGACGCAGATCGCGCCGCACTTCGTCGTCCGTCAGCACGCGATGCTGCATCAGCCACGGCAGCAACTCGTCGAGCAGATTGTCGGGGACGCCGCGCGCCAACGCGATACGCAGCTTCGCATGCGGCGTGCGCGTGGTCGTTTCCTCGTCAGCGAGCAGTTCTTCGTACAGCTTCTCGCCCGGCCGCAGGCCCGTGAACTCGATGCGGATCTGGTCTTCGGTGAAGCCGTAGAGCCGGATCAGGTCGCGCGCGAGGTCGACGATCTTCATCGGCTCGCCCATGTCGAGAATGAATATCTCCCCGCCATGGCCCATGCTCGACGCCTGCAACACGAGCTGCGAGGCCTCGGGAATCGTCATGAAGAAGCGGGTGATTTCCGGATGCGTGACGGTAACGGGGCCGCCCTTCGCGATCTGCTGCTGGAATTTCGGAATCACGCTGCCCGCGCTGCCGAGCACATTCCCGAAGCGCACGGTTTCGAACTGCGTTCGCTCGCTCGTCTGCTGCAGCGCCTGACAGGCCATCTCGGCGAGCCGCTTGCTCGCGCCCATCACGTTGGTCGGATTGACGGCCTTGTCGGTCGAGATCAGCACGAAGCGCTTCACGTCATGACGAATCGCCGCGCGCGCTACGCGGTACGTGCCGAGTACGTTGTTGCGCACCGCCTGCCACGCGTTCTGCTCTTCCATCAGCGGCACGTGCTTGTAGGCCGCTGCATGGTAGACGATGTGCGGCGTATAGCGGGCCATCACGTGATCGAGCAGCAGAGAATCCTTCGCGTCGCCGATCACGGGAACGATGGACAGCCCCTGGAAGCGTTCGTGCAACTCTTCGACGAGCCGGTACATCGCGTACTCGGAGATATCGAAGGCGATCAATTGCGCAGGCTTGAAACGCAGGATCTGACGGCACAGTTCCGAGCCGATCGAGCCGCCCGCGCCCGTCACCATCACGACGCGCGCATGCAGCAGCGCTTCGACGTGCGGCGTGTCGATATGGACCGGCTCGCGGCCGAGCAGGTCTTCGAGGTCGATGTGGCGCACGCGCGACAGCGACGCCTGGCCTTCCCCGACATCGGTCAGCGCCGGCAGCACCATTGCGCGCACCCCGGCGCGCACGCACAGCGTGGCTGCACGGCGCTGTTGCTCGACGGGCGCCGACGGAATCGCGATGATCGCGTATTCGGTCTTTGTCGCTTCGGCGATTTCAGGCAGCTTGTTGATCGGGCCGAGCACCTTGTAACCATAAATCTCGCGGCCCTGCTTCGAGACGTCGTCGTCGAGCAGGCCGATCAGCCGCCACTCGCTCGAGCGCGACAGCTCCCGCGCGAGCATCGCGCCTGCCGTGCCTGCGCCGATCACGATGACCGGCTTACCCTGCGCGACGAGGCCGCCATACAGGTAGAACTCCTTGGCCGCGCGATACAGGGCGCGCGAGCCGCCCATCGCGAGGAACAGGAACAGCGGCGACACGAGCAGCACGGAGCGCGGCACGATCGGCACCGGCTGGATCATCACCGCGAGAATCATCGACAGCAAGGCGCCCGTCGCGACCGCCTTCGAGATGCGCATCAGGTCGGGCAGGCTCGCGAAGACCCACATGCCGCGGTACAGGCCGAAAATGCGGAACATCACCCCGTAGACGGGCAACACCCAGATGAGCGCGTGCAGCGCGCCGTCGCGGAACTCGGCGGGCACGACGCCATTGAAGCGGATCACATAGGCGACGAGCCACGCGCCGGTGACAGCAGCAAGATCGAAAAGGAAAGCGCTGAAAGACAGCCAGCTGGCTTTGGATCTGAGCATCAGCGTCATACCTCGGATTGTTGGGACTGTGTTGACTGGAACCGGCGCCAGCGCAAGTCGACGATGAATCCGATGACGACCAGCACGGCGGCCCACCCTGCGACGGTGCCCCACTGAACGGCCGGGGAGCGGCCGAGTACATACAACGCAAGCGCTATGCCGACAATTATGACCGCGTACCAGGCCCACGCGGTGCCCGCATGGCCGACGCCCGAACGCACCATGCGCTGATAGTAATGCTCACGATGCGCTTGCCAGAACTTTTCTCCGCGCGCGAGGCGCCGCGCCAGCGTCACCGACGCATCGCCGATGAACGGCGCAAACACCAGCGCCGGAAACCACACGGGCCACGCGCCGCCGCGCCAGCCCCAGTAACCGAGCGCGCCCGCCAGATAACCCAGCGAGATCGAGCCCGCGTCGCCGAGAAAAATACGGGCCGGATGAAAATTGAAGAACAGGAAGCCAAGCGCGGCGCCCGATACCGCCAGCGACGCCAGGGCCAGTTCTGGCATCGGATGGTCAGAAAGGAGCGCCCCGGCTGCGTAGCCGGCGAAACCGAACAGCGCCATGCCGCCCGCGAGGCCATCCGCGCCATCCATGAAATTGTAGAGATTCACCAGCCAGATCATCAAGAATGCCAGCGCGCACAGCGCCCACCACGGCACGGCTGCGGGAAACAGCGCGACGAGCGCGGCGACGGCGATCAGATGCGCGGCGAAGCGCACGCGCGCAGGCAATCCGCGGCGGTCGTCGACCTGCGAGACGGCAGCGAGGAACGCCGTCGCCAGCGCGGCGAACCAGAGGGAAGGCGCGACCAGCAGCATCGCTACGACGGCGACGGGCACGATGCCCCAGCCGCCGACGCGCGGCGTCGGGCGCACGTGGAGCGAGCGGTCATTCGGGATATCGGTTGCGAGGCGCCAGGCGAGGCCGGTCTTCAGCAAGACAAACAGGATCGCCGCGCATGCGCAGACGGCCGCGCCAGCGATGAGCGGAAGTGTCCATGGAGCCATCAGTGATTCTTGCATCTGCATGAGCGGGCTCAATGAGTCGAACGATACCAGTCGGCGGTTGCGGCCAGACCTTCGTCGGTTGAGAACGGGGGTTGCCAGCCGAGCACGTCGCGAATGTGCGACGTATCGACCTGCAGACTGCCGATCAGACGGTCGACCTGCGCCGAGCGGCCCATCAACCGCCCTGCCACGCCCAGCCACGCGGCCGGCACGGGTAGCAGGCGCGCCGGTTTGCCGAGATGTCGCGCGAGCATCCGCACCAGTTCCACGATGGTCGGCGCAGTGCCGTCGCCGACATGGAAGCATTGACCGGCCGCCCGCGGATCGGTCGCGCAGTGCATCAGCGCATCGGCCAGATTGCCGACGTAGACTATGCTACGACGGGCGTGGGCGCTACCGAGCGGCAGCGGCATGCCGCGCCATATAGCGTCGATCAGGCGCAGGAAGTTTGCTCGCACTTGAGGGCCGTACACGAGCGGCGGCCGCGCGATCACCAATTCCAGCCCCGTTTCGGCGGAGAGACGCCGCAACGCGTCTTCGGCGGCGCGCTTCGAGCGGCCATAGGCGTCTTCGACATGCGGCGGATCGTCTTCGCGCAGCGCGCGTCCGTTATCGCGCTCGCCGACCGCCTTGATGCTGCTGACGAACACGAAGCGCGGCACGCCATGCTCGCGCGCCGCCAGCGCGAGGCGAAGCGTGCCGTCGACGTTGGTCGCGCGAAACGCGGCGTCGGGATCGGCGGCCGTGTCGTGCATCACGTGCACGCGCGCGGCGAGATGAACGATGCAGTCGGCACCGAGGCCAGCCGGCCAGTTGTGCGCGATGCCGCTGTAGTCCGTGCTCGCGTCGACCCATTCGGTCACGCCGTCGACGCATCCGCCCGCGCGCCGCACAAGGCCCGTCACGCGATGCCCGGCATCGAGCAGCGCGCGGCACAGCGCCCGGCCGACGAATCCGTTCGCCCCGCTGACGACGACATGACTCATAGCCACTTCCAGCCGAAGCGGTTGAAGAACTTGAGCGCGGACGACGCGAACATGCGGATGTGCGCGGAGCCTTTGCGCGCTGCGCCCCCGCCGTGATGCAGCACGCGCACGGTGGGAAGATAGGCGACGCGCGCGACTTCATGCGTGCGCAGGCTGAGGTCGTAGTCCTCGAAATAGAGGAAGTACCGCGGATCGAAACCGGCGAGCTTTTTCAGCACGTCCGTGCGAAACAGCATGAAGCAGCCGCTAACGATGGGCGGATCCCACACGATGTCCCGCTCGTTGATCTGGTCCTGCATTTCATAGCGCGCGAGACGCCGCGTGAAGAAGCGGCGCGCGCTCGCCGGCAGGAAGCCGCGCACGAACAGGTCGAGCAGAGTCGGATACCGGCGGCACAGATACTGGATGTGGCCGTCTTCGTCGCCGATACGCGGCGTCAGCAGGCCGACGTCGGGATGGCTCTCGAAGAACTCGACGGCGCGGATGAGCGCGTTCGCGTCGAGATCGATGTCCGGGTTCAGCACGAGGTGATAGCGGCTCGCCGCGCGACCGATGGCCAGATTGTGGCCGCGGCCATAGCCGACGTTGCCGTGTCCGGCGATGATCGAAAGCGTTGCGCCATGCGCGCGCAAGGCGTCGAGCGAAGCCGTCATGTCGGGCAGTCCACCATTATCGACGAGGCAGACGCCCAGTGTGAACGCGGGATGCGTCCCTTTGAGCGCGTCGTAAGCGGCGGCAAGGCTTTTCAGCGTCTGAGCGAGCTGCTGCAAGTCCGGCCGGTACACGACCACGGACACGGAGATGCCCTCGATCTCGTTACCCGGCTCACGCGTAGTATTCATGTGGAAATTGCAACGTGTCTTGTCGCGACACTTTAAGTTTTGGGACCGGGGTCACATCGAAGATAGCAGTTTGCTGAAAAGATGGGCATTCGGCAACAGGGTTTTCGAAATGTTACGCACCAGTTTGGGGCGAGCGGAATGTGTCATTGCCGCCCGCCTACTTTTAAGGCTGAATATCTCCCGTCACAGTAAAGAAGGCTTCTTTTCCATTCCGAGTCGGGTATGACGCGCTGTGAATATTCACCGCGCCGTTTTGAGCGAGGGCGTTGGTATATTTTTCAGTATCGTCTTTCGACCAGAACGCGACTTCGATATGCCGGGAGGCCCCCTTTCTGGCGCGAATCTGATCGAGATCGATGACGTATGGAATTTGATTTTTGGTCAACAGCGCAAACGACATGAAGAAACCCCAGTCCGGAAATACATACAAGGTGTCAGCATGCTTAACGGCATCGGCGGCTAAATCACTGAGTGCGCTCGTCGCTCTATTCGTTCCGCCCGTAATCTCAAGTTCGCGGTAAAACGCACTGCTTTGCCAGATATTTCCGGCGGCAACGAGCACGCACACAGCAATAATCGCCGCGCGCGAAACACTCGTGCGGGTCAATTCACCGAAGACGGCCACGCAAAGCAAATAGAAGATAGGCACGAGGACACTGAAGTGATGCACCCAGAGCCTGTTTCCCAACAGTGCTGCAACTGCCACGTACGAGACCGGAAGCACCAGAAGAAGCACAGCTTTCGAGCGGCGCAGTCGAATCAGAGCCACCAGAGCGACGATAATAAAGAAAGCAACCTTAACTTTTACCCACCAGCTTTGCTGACTGGTGCCAAAAATCATGAATTCGTTGCCGACATTGGTCAGACCGTAATAGGCGGTTTGAATCGTATACTGAATACTATCGATCGGTGAGAGTTTTGAAGACAATGGTGCGAGGTTCCGGGTCGCGCCCGCGATCCACTCGAGCGCTTCGTGAACGCCGCCCAAGCGAAGCGCAAGGGATCCATATCCGACCACATACGTCAGCATTCCCATGACGAATCCAGCAATCCAGCGAACCGGCCGTGCATCCGGTCTGCTTAGAACGAGTATGGCCATGGCGGGCGCAAAAAAACCCAACACAAAGTATCCGTAAATGGCCAAACCGTAGAAAACGCCGGACCAGAAAAAGCCGTTCTTCGTGTTTCCCAGTAACACATAGAGACTGGCGAATAGCCACATCTCCCCACCAAGGATGATGTAAAACTGCGTACGAAATGAGCTGATAAAAGCAATATCAAGTGCAAGGAGTGCCGAAAATGCAAACGACACAATCCGGTTGCCGGTGGCCCTAACTCCGATTCCATACGTGAAGATTACGATTCCCGCACCGAACAGGGCCTGCGCACAGCGAAGAGTTTCAATGCTTATTCCAAATATTTTGAAAACAGCAATATCGACATATAAATTCTGGACGCCGTGATATAGATTTCCAAGAATTGGGAATGCGATCGTTGGCAAAACCCACACGGTATTGTTGAGCGCTGGAAACAGGATGCGCGCGGCGATATAATCAGGATTAACCGCATCCATATATATACCAGGCAGAGTGATGCGATAGCAGATTCCCGCCCAAAAAATCAGCATGAGAAAGAGGATAGCCGCAGCATCTGGGAATTTTTGTTTCATATAAGCATAATTTTTAATATCGGGCCCGACTTGTCGGCAACCACCGGAGCTCTCTGCCACTGCGTTGCCTGCCCTTCCCTGGTCAATTCGGACGCCAGCTTCCCGGAGAACTCCTCACACGCTCCGCCTCACAGCGCGAGGCCCGCTATATTACCCGTCCGGCACGCATTCGAAAACACCGAGAGGCGCGAAACCAACAGACTTCGACCGCGCAAGCCACGCCGTGGCGGCGTCGAGCGTCTTAGTGAGCTGACGCTGATCGCAGTTCTGCGTGTCGGATGGAATATTTCAGAGTAAAAATTCGTAACGCGCGCAAGTGCGAAAGCGCTATTAGTCTTTTTAAATCCGCTAGATTATTGAATTTTCCTGATTTCCCCGGCATTAATCCTAAATCGGGGTTCACCGCGACTCACCGCCAGTTTTTTGTGGTCCGTTATAATACTGGCCGGCTGCTACCGCAATCTCGCGAGCAGTAAAGCACAAATATGAACGACATCAACAGCATGCGCACTGTCATCGTACACTACCACCTCTTCAAGAATGCCGGTACGACAGTAGACAGCGTCCTTGAACGAAACTTCACCGTCGAAGAGCATGGACATGTCGAAGGTCCCCTGCCATGGTCGACTCTCCAGCCAGAGCAGGTTCTCGAGTTCGCAGTCAACAACCCGTCGGTACGAGCTATTTCCAGCCACCACGCGCGCTTGCCGTTACCTCAGCATCAGTCGATCCGGTTTTTCCCAATCCTGTTCATCCGGCATCCGATCGACCGCTTCGCATCAGTTTACGAATTCGAACGCCGGCAGCCCGAGGACAGCGTGAGCCCGAGCGTGTCGATCGCGCGCAACGGCGGCATCGCTGAGTTCGCGCGCTGGGTCACCGGTAGCGACGCCACCGCCGTTTGCCGTAACTTCCATGTGATTCACCTGGCAAACGCGCAAACCGACATGCGCACGGCGCGCGCGACACACGAAGACTACGAAACCGCGCTAGCGCGACTGAGTGCGCTGCCATTTTTCGGCATCGTCGAAGAATTTGACGAGTCGCTCGTCCGAATCAAGCAGCAACTTAAGCCGCATATTGGCGATATAGCAATTGACCATCTCAATCAGAACGTCACGCCGGGGCGCCATGCGACGCTAGCCGAGCGGCTAAATCACATTGAAGCAGAGCTCGGCGAGTCACTGTATCGCGATTTGCTTGAGTGCAATGCATTAGACCTTCTGCTTTATACGCAGGCCAAAAGGATGTTTGCGGCGGCTCGCCAGGCCCTGCACCCGCAAGCGCGTGAACGTTTTGGGGATCGATTGATGCGAACCCTCCGCGGAGCGACTGGCGCTCGGCCCCGGGCGTGAGTTCAATCCGAGATAGTGCAGTAGTGTTTGATTAGCGTGTGCATTCGCGGACATTGTCACCAATCAACGCGACTGCACCGAGCCTCACAGGGCTTTGTAAATCAAGGAAATCGCGAACGTTCAACTGCCGAGATAATCTTCTGACATTTGTAGGACCGAGCGCAAATCGGCAAGTTTTGCGGGACGTTTAACAGTCGGTAAAAACGCCAATTAATGATCACTGCCGCCGTTACGCTCTGATACATATTTCGAGTTATTTCAGGGTTGCGCAAGTTGTAAGTTGAATAGGATGATCTATCACACCGAACCGCTCTGGAGAGTCTTGTGACCCAATGCGCCGTGTGCTCCTCGAAAGCAGTGCCTTTTCGCACGATCGATAAGGTCGATTATTTCGAATGTGAAACCTGCGGCTCGTTGTTCGCCGATCCGGCTTTTCTGTCCGATCTGGAAAGCGGCCGCGTATCGAACTATCAGCATTCGTATTGGGAATCGGAATTGCACGCGGCGCGTGAACGGTCGTACGGCTCGTCCCTGCAGCGAATAGCCGAAACGTTCCTGTATTGCCGAATTCCCATTCAACGCTTCGTCGATATCGGCTCAGGTCCCGGCTATCTGCTCGATGCCGCGTCGCAGGCGCTGCCCGACGCCGCAAACATGTTCTACGGCGTAGAACTGTTTCCACCGGACCAATCACTGCGGACCTCGCATCCGAACTACAAGGTGTGCTCGATCGGCGACGCTGGCGAACGCTTTGATGCGGGCGTGTGCGTGGAAGTGATCGAGCATCTCACGCCGTCGATGCTGAAAGGCCTCGCAAAGCAGCTGGCGCAGGTCTCGACGCCCGGTGCGCTTTACCTGATCAATTCCGGCCAGCCCGCTTTCGTGAAGAACGAAGACCCCAATTATCTCGATCCGATGGGCCGTGGACACGTCGTGTCGTATTCGATCGAAGGCGCGCGCAAGATTTTCGAGCCGCACGGATTCCATGTCATTCCGCTCCCCGGTCGTCATTGGGCTTTTCTGCTCGAGTTTCAGTCCGACGACTGGAAGCAGGCTCCGCAAGCCCTGCTGGAAAAGCGGCTATGGTCGCCGTTGCGCGAGAACGCCGCCGTTCTGCGCGACGGCAGCGCAGGCTCGCTGATGTATCACGCTGGCCGGGACGCAGCTCGCGTTTATCTGGAATATGCGACCGTCGTCGAACGCACGAACTGGGCGCTGGAGATGCAGGCTGAAATCGAGCGGCTGCGCGCGAATCCGTCCCACGTCCTGGCGCACGGCGAAGCCAATGTGCGCGGAGCGCATCCCGCGCATGCGGATTTCGAGGTTCAATCCGCGCATGCGGGTCTGCTAGGGCGCGCACGGCATTGGTTGCGCACACACACAGCCTGATCGCAACATCGCACGCCGGACGCTGACGGCATCCGGCGCACGCTGCCGTTTTCCCGTGCCGGTCGCCGTTGCCTCGATAATTTTCATTTCCTCGGCAAGCCGTTCCGGCCGTACTCCGTACGCGTCCACACGGCCCGCTCCTCAGTCGCGGCGCATATCCCTAAATACACCCCCCGTCAAGTCGACAATTTAAAATTGCCCAGCGGCGAGGAACTCGTGGAGCTTTACGGTGACGCAAGGTAAAATCGCGAGCCTTAAAAAGCCAATCAATCGGCCGGATTCGCGGTTTCAGCGCGAGGACGCGCGCCAAACTATTTCGTTCACGAGGGGAATGTGGGTCAAAAAATTGCTGTCATCGTGCCATGCTACAACGAGGCGAAAACCATCTCGAGCGTGGTCGAGGATTTCCGGCGCCATCTTCCGGAAGCCGAAATCTACGTTTTTGACAACAATTCCACCGACGGTACGTCGGAAGTTGCCCGCTCCGTGGGCGCACAAGTGAGGCGTGTCGCTCTACAAGGCAAAGGCAACGTGATTCGCCGGATGTTCGCCGACGTTGAAGCCGATGTCTATGTGATGGTGGACGGCGACGGCACGTACGACGCCAGCGCCGCGCCGACGCTGATCAAGGCGATGCTCGAGGATGGGCTCGACATGGTTGTCGGCAGCCGTGTGTCGGACGAGCTCACCGCGTACCGCTCGGGTCACCGCTTCGGGAACGTCATGCTGACGGGTTTCGCTGCAACGATCTTTGGGCGGACGTTCAAGGACATGCTGTCGGGCTATCGGATTTTCTCCCGTCGCTACGTAAAATCGTTTCCGGCGCACGCACATGGTTTCGAAACGGAGACGGAACTCGCCGTTCACGCGCTCGAACTGCGCATGCCCGTCGCTGAGATCGAAACGCGTTATGGCAGCCGTCCCGAGGGCTCGGAAAGCAAGCTGAACACGTACCGCGACGGCATCCGCATCCTGATGACGATTCTGCGTCTGTTCAAGCTGGAACGGCCGTTTGCGTTCTTTGGCATCTGTTTTGTCATCAGCATGCTGCTTGCTGTTGGACTGGCGATACCACTGCTGGGAACGTATCTAGAGACAGGGTTGGTGCCGCGTGTGCCGACCGCTCTGTTGTGTGTCGCATTGAGTGTCGTGGGGTTTCTGTTTCTGGTCTGCGGGTTGATTCTGGATACCGTAACAAAAGGTCGCCTAGAAGCGAAGCGGCTGGCTTATCTATTGATTCCCGGACCCCGACCACCATTGTGATGCAACGCTGTTGTGCAGGGCAGATTTAGACGGTAGCCAGAGAACCCATCAGTGTCTGGCCCTGCCAGTCACGGACGATTGAAGTCCTAGTGTGTCGGGTCGGGGGTTGCCTCCATAGAGTTCCGCCCCCCTGATTGCATCCGTACGCCACCCCATAGCTTAGGTTGCCAAACACCCCGAAGCGCTCAAAGTGTCGAGTCAGCCAGGCCTCGTGATAATCGAGTGAGTACAAAGCTATCCGATTGTATGACGCCGTTTTCACGCACAGTCCTGTCGGCCGATCCGCCGTTGCCGACCACTCTATACTTTCGGCCGCAATTTTCTGGCGCCTTCCCCCGGGTTGCCGATAGTCGTTTATCACGAATCGATACAACGCTCTCTCCACGCTCCGGGATCAGATCCTTGTTGCCATATAGCAGAACGCAGAACCATCGAATCTGAATTTTGAGAGAAGTGCTGCACCATTTTCACCTGACGTGATTGAACTGGCGCGTATGTTTCATACGGATCCAGGTTGTGCCATCAGGTCCTCACGTCGTGCGGACCGATTCCCAGAACGACTCGTAGCGGAACTCATCTTTTAGGCGTATCCGTGAGGTCGGACGATTCCATGGGCGACCGTAGTCGATTGTCGAACTGCGGCTGTGGTCTGTTCTTGCTGGGCCTTACACAGACTGCGTGCGTCGGGACACGCGCCACAATGCGCTGATTTTTACAAATCTCCGACTCTTTCAAGCCTGTATATAATGCGCGGGCCGAACATTTAATGAACAAGTCATCACATGAACGACCCACAGGGATCCCGCATCGACGACATTGAAGTCCTGCGCGCCTTCGCAGTGCTCTACACAATCATCGGACATGTTAAGTCGCTGTTTTTTTGGGGAAACGACACCCTTTACACCGTCGATCAGTACTTTGGCCTATGGACCGGAGTCGATCTGTTTTTCGCGATCTCTGGGTTTGTCATCGCCCGTGATTTACTTCACCGACTGGAAAATGCGGACGGTGACGAAAAGTTTTGGCGTTCCGTGTTCGCCTTCTGGATTCGTCGCGTCTATCGGATCTGGCCCACATCATGGCTTTGGGTCCTAGTTATCACGATCCTAGGCGTCGTGTTCCACAAGTCGCATATGTTTGGCCATCTTACAAGCAACTTGGCTGACTTCGTTACCGTGGTCATGCAGGTTGCAAACTTTCACTTCTGGCACTGTCAAGTAAACCATTTGGCAAACGAATGCGGAGGCGCTGCTCCATGGTGGAGCTTGTCGCTCGAAGAGCAATTTTATCTAGCGCTGCCGATTGCGTTCTTCGTACTTCGAAAGAACCTCAAGTATCTGATGATTGCTGCTGTAATCGTTCAGATATTCATACCTCGCACCGTCTGGTCGTTTGGTTGGGTAATTCGGACGGACGCCATTTGTCTTGGCGTTCTGATTGCAATATTCAGCGCAAGTCACATATATCGATTGCTTGAACCAACGTTTCTAAAGAAGCGGTGGATCTCGGCTGCGTTCTTGGCCTTGATGTTGTTCCTGCTAGCAGGTTTGCCTTCGAACTGGGATGGAAAAATTAATCCTGTGCCCTTTTCTACGGGAATGGTTGCTTTGGTGTCTGCAGCATTGGTTTTTACAGCGTCGTTCAATCAGAACTACTTCATCCGAAATAGGGTACTCAAGAGCATTTTCTTGTGGATCGGCACCCGTTCATTTGCCCTCTATTTGATCCATGGTCTCGCGATGTTCGTAACGATCGCGATCTGGCGGCATTTAGTACCACTCACTACTCAGTTTGGTGGCCAGTACACGCTGAGGTTTTTAGTAACTTATCTAGCGATTCTAATCTCTGCAACGGAACTGAACTTCCGCTTCATAGAAGCCCCTCTGCGTGCGCGGGGGCGTGTCGCTGCGAGGCGTATGCAGAATTCACACAGGACTTGTATTGACGAACCTCTCGCCCTATCCGCCGTACGGTCGATCAAGGAGGATGCATAAAGGATCGGAATTCGGTTACGAACGGAATCGACTGAATTTGCCTTTTCCCGTCTCCGACCAATCGCATTTCGGGCGAACTCACTCCGAAGTGAAAGTCATCATGACGCTCGGGCCTCACGACCTGGACAGTTCAGCGCCCGATGGAGGACAGCAGCCGTCGCGATGTCGATGGGGTGCAATGATGTTTCGACACGCTCGCTACATTAACGACTAAGTTTGAGGAAACGTCAGCATTACCGCGGCGCAAGAGGTCGTTAGTATCAGCGAGAATCGCAAACAATCTGGCACGTAAATCGCGGGAGTTCTCGCTCAGATTCACAGGCCGATGAACTCGTGCAGAGAATAAGGACGTCGAATGGTTGGCTAGGTCGACCTCGGCCGTTTGGCGTGTATGCGTTGCTCGGGTACCGTGTAGCTGATCCGAATCGAGATTCATCGTGGAGATCAGTCGATAACGGTTAGCTGGGCGACATCATAGGCAGCACAATGCGCCGCCTGGCTGCGTGAGTGGCTCGCGTGATCCGCATTGATGAAGCGTGGCTGGCGGTCGATCCGCTGGACATGCGCGCCGGCTTCGATACGGCACTGGCGCGTGTCGTCGAGGTGTTTGGTGCTGCGCACCCGCACCATGCGTACCTGTTCGCCAACCGGCGGGCCAACCGCCTGAAGGTGCTGGTCCACGACGGTATCGGCATCTGGCTGGCGTCGCGACGGCTGAATGAGGGGCAGTTCGTGTGGCCTTACTCTGGTAGCGAAAAGAAGCATCATGCGCTCACGCAGGAACAACTCGCAGGTCTCATGGTCGGCTTGCCGTGGCAGCGCATCGGCCCGAACGATGTGATCCGCGTCGTATGAGGTCATCAGGGACGTAAACTGTTGCGCTTCCACGGTGTCTGGGGTTCTGGCAGACTTGCCTGCATGAACCTGCCCGCCGATCCCAACGTCCTCAGCCCGGAACAGTTGCGCACGCTTGCAGAGCAGCTGATTGCCTAGGTCCAGCAGAGAGCACGGGAACTTCAGGACAAGACCCGGGAGGTCGACGAGAAGGAACGGGAACTGCGTTACCGGCAGACCCGTATCGACCAGTTGACTCATGAGATCTCGATCCTGAAGCGCCAGCAGTTCGGCCGGCGCAGCGAACAGTTGGGCAGCGAGCAGATGAACCTGCTGGATGAAGCGATCGACGCGGATCTGGTCGCCATCGAACTGGAACTCGAACAGCTTAAGCCGGACACTCCCACCGACCCGTCGCGCCAGCAGCCTAAACGCGCAGCGCTGCCAGCACGGCTGCCGCGCACAGAGATCCATCACGAACCCGATAGCAACGTGTGCCAGTGTGGCTGCGAGCGTGTACGGATAGGCGAGGACATCAGCGAGAAGCCGGATTACACGCCAGGCGTCTTCACGGTTGAGCGGCATATCCGTGGGAAGTGGGTGTGCAAGAACTGCGAAACGCTGATTCAGGCGCCGGTGCCCGCACACGTCATTGACAAGGGTATCCCCACCACGCGACTGCTGGCGTCGGTGCTGGTCAACAAATACGCGGATCACTTACCCCTGTATCGTCAGAAACAGATCTTTGCGCGCGCAGGTCTCGCGATACCGCGTTCGACACTAGGCGCCTGGGTCGGCATGTGCGGCGTGCAGCTGCAACCGCTGGTCGACGCGCTCCATTAGGAAATCCTGCAACAGGGTGTGCTGCACGCAGACGAGACGCCGGTGCAGATGCTCAGTCCTGGCTCGGGCAAGACGCACCGGGCCTACCTCTGGGCGTATACACCGGCGCAGTTCAGCACACTGCGCGGCGTGGTCTATGAGTTCGCCAACAGTCGTGCGGGCGAACACGCCCGCACTTTCCTTGCCGGCTGGCAGGGCAAGCTGGTTTGCGACGATTACAGCGGGTACAAGGCGGAATTTCAGCAAGGCATCACTGAAATTGGCTGCGCGGCGCACGCGAGGCGCAAGTTCTTCGATCTGCACGCCAATCACAGCAGCCGGATCGCCAACGCGCTGCCGCCATCATGAGCCTGATACGCTCGGCACAACTCAACGGGCACGACCCGCACGCCTATCTGAAGGTAGCTCCACCCGTCAAGACGGGTTTGCCGAGCTTACAGTTCACGGTCATCTGGGCCGGCTAACTTTTGCACGCAAGGAATGCAGTAGCAGCCGGATATTCGACCGCAAAAGTTTTCACGTTATCAAACCCCGCTTCCATCAGATAAGTCCATGCATCCGCGCCAAACTCACTCTGGACAACAAAGTCATATCCGGAAGTCGAGGGGTTGCCGTGGTAGCTCTTCTTCAACCCTTGCCGGTTTCGCGTCATGCGGCCCACGATGACAGGCACGGTCAAACACAGCGCGCCGCCGGGCTTCAATACCCGCCGGCATTCGCCCAATGCATGCACGGGATTCTCCACGTGCTCAAGCGTATCCGAATGCACAACGATATCGAACGTGGCGTCGGCATACGGTATCGCGTGCATATCGACCTCTGGATACGCCCCGAAAACATAGCCCGGAAATTTGCGCAACACGGGGCTAAGACTGCCCGCTTCGTTGATCTCCAGAATAGCAACGTTGCGTGTTTGCTTGAGCGTTGGCAAATCGTTCAGTAGCGAATCTGTACCCATTGCCGCGCGAAGCGCGTTGGCGAGCGCGATCGAGCGCAGATTGGAGCCGCAGGTGTTGCATGTCTCTCCCTGCTGGCGGTTCACATAGGCCGCCTCCGTGCTCGACAATTGCCAGTCATCGACAAGTTCGCCCCAAAGAACCGTTTTGGAACTAAAGCTCTCGCCGCCGCACACGCTGCATTTCATCGTAACCCCTTGTCGCGCCGCATTTGCGCCGCGTTTCAAACTTCGCAGTTCAATAATCCAACTATCTTTACAGCCAGTGAAGACTGGCCGCCACTTCGCTCAATTCACTGATCAACATATGGTCGTCGTGATTGAAAATTTGAGGCGCTTCACCCAAAAGAAATCGGTGCGCTACACCGGCCGCTCTGGCCGCCTGCATATCGGTGAGCGAATCACCGACCATCACAGATTCCGTCAGATCGACATCATGTTCCCGCGCTGCCCTAAGCAACATGCCCGGCTGAGGTTTCCTGCAGTCGCATGCGATCCTGTAGCCGCCCGTACCTGCATCCGGATGATGCGGACAGTAATAAACCTGCGTGATCGGCGCGCCCTCATCAGCAAACTGCTCCAGCATCCATTCCGTGAACCCGGCGAACGTCTCCTCGGTGTAATACCCGCGAGCGACCCCCGCCTGGTTCGTCACGACGAACACATCGAATCCTGCGCGGCGCGCGCGACGCACCAGCTCAAATATCCCCGGCAAGAAAACACAATCTTCCTTGCGATGCAGATAACCAATATCGACATTGATCACCCCATCGCGATCCAGGAACAGCGCACGCTTCTTCGCGCTCATCGTCACGCCACCATTTCCGGCACGAGCGTTTGCGCTAGCGCATAATCATCCGGCACACCGATATCGATTAGCTGGCTCACGGCCGGCACTGCACTCACGCGCAAATCAGCGAGATGGGCATGCAGGAAATCCTGCTCGAACGAGAACTTCTCGGGCAACGGATAGCGCTTCAGCGCCTCACGCTTGACGAGATACACGCCCGCATTGATGAAGCCGGCGCCCGTCTGCCCTTTCTCGCGAAAAGCCGTCACGCGACGCATCGACGTGGCATCGAAAACAACTGCGCCATACCGTGCGACGTCGTCGAGTTTGGCAACCGCCATCGTGAGATCGACATCGGACGCGGCCGCCGAGCGCAGGTCGGCAAACTCGACGATCGTCATCGTGTCGCCATTGAGCACGTATGCCTCGTCGCCGACGATTACATCGAACGCCTTCGCGATCGCACCGCCTGTACCGAGCGGCTCGTCTTCGACGACGTAGTGCACATTCAAAGTACCGAACTTTGCACCGAAGTACGCTTCGATCACTTCACGCTTGTAGCCCACGGACAGGTACACGTCACCGATTCCCTGCTGCTCAAGACGCCGCAGCACCCACCAGAGAAACGGCTTGCCCGCCACTTCCGCCATCGGTTTGGGCAGATCGGGCACGACCGAACGCAACCGCGTGCCGAGGCCGCCCGCCAGAACGATTGCCGGAATCATGTGCGCGGGAAAATGCTGGATTCGACGAGCGCACACACGATATGGCCGAGCAGGATGTGACCTTCCTGGATCTTCGGCGTCTCGCGCGAGGGCACTTCAATGCAAACGTCAGCCAGTTCAGCCATTGCGTTACCGCTCGCTCCCGTGAAGCCGGCCACGTAAAGGCCGTTCTTGCGCGCTTCGTGCATTGCGGCGAGCACGTTCGGTGACTTGCCCGAGGTCGAAATGCCCCAGAAGATGTCGCCCTTCCTGCCGACTGCCTGAACCTGGCGCGAGAACAGCTTCTCGTAGCCGTAGTCGTTGCCGATTGCCGTCATCACCGACGTATCCGTCGTCAAGGCGAATGCCGGCAGGCCCGGACGATCATAGTTAAAACGGCTAACGAATTCGCCCGCGATGTGCTGGGCGTCAGCCGCACTACCGCCGTTACCGGCGATCAGCACCTTGTTACCCGCGTTGAGTGCGTCAACGATCGTTTGCGCGAAGCCGGCAACCTTGTCGAGCAGTGCGTCGTCGGCGTGAATCGCGTTGAAGATTTCGATTGCCTTCGAGATTTCCGTGCGAATAGTGTCCTTCATTGCGTCCTCCAGGAATATGCACCGTGCTCGGTGAAATTGCAGGTAAATACCTGGCCATTGAATTTTTCCAACGCGCGAATCACGTTCGGGCGCTTCGTCGGATCGACGACGAACATCATGAACCCACCACCACCGGCGCCTGATACCTTGCCCGCCAGCGCGCCTGCCGCAATCGCGGCGTCATAGATCGCATCGATGCTCGAGTTGCTGATGCTCGTCGCCATCAATTTCTTCGATGCCCACGACAGTCGCATTGATTCGGCAAAGCTGGCGAAATCGCCCTTCAACACCGCTTCCTTCATGCGAGTGGCTTCCTGCTTCACACGGTGCAAGGCGTCGAGCGACGTGTTGTTGCCGCTCTTCACGCTATCCGTCTGTTGCTGGATGATCTTCGCGGACTCCCGCGACACACCCGTATAGAACAGGACCAGCGACGATTCGAGTTCGGCGCGAATCGATTGCTTGATACGCAACGGGTTCACGATCACGCGATCGCCATAGAACTCCATGAAATTGAAGCCGCCGAACGCCGCCGCGTACTGATCCTGCTTGCCGCCCGCAAAGGCGAGATCGACACGCTCGATGTCATACGCCAGATGCGCGATATCGTATTCGCCCAAGGGGATCTGCAGATATTCAGCGAACGCATGCACGAGCGCGACCACCATCGTCGACGAAGAACCCAACCCCGATCCCGGCGGCGCTTCAGAGTGCGTCGTCACCGTGACGGCGAGTGGACGGCCGTCGTTGTAGTCGCGGACGATCCGGTTATAAACGCCAACATGCAACTCGAGTCCCTTGACGAGTTCGAGCTTCGCGCTCGAAGCGCCCGACCACTGGATCGAATTGTCTGCAGCAACGAGTTCGATCGTATCGTCGTCGCGCGGCATGATGGTCGCGTAGGCAAATTTGTCGATCGTGGCGTTCAGAACGAGGCCACCGAAATCGTCGGAATACGGCGACACATCGGTGCCGCCGCCAGCGAGGCCCAATCGCAGCGGTGCGCGGGCGCGCACTGTTCCGGGTATGTAAGTGTTAGCCATGTGTTGATTCAACCTTTCTGTCCATGTCCTGTGCGAAGACTGCGCGGATCGCGTCGCTCGAGAAGTTGGCCGCGACATACTCGCGCCCCGCGTCAGACACCGCGAACCAGCGCTCGTCATTGTGCAACAGTTCGATCACGTAATCGGCCAGCACGGCGGGATCGTCGGAGATCGGCAGGAACGCGTCCAGGCCAGGCATGCCTTGCACGCCGACCTCGGTCGTCACAAGCGGCGTACCGAAGTTCATTGCTTCAACCACCTTGTTCTTCACGCCCGCGCCGAAGCGCAACGGTACGATCGCCACGCGCGCCAGATCGTACAGTTCCGCCAGACGTTCGTCGCTAACGTAACCAGTCACATTGACGGACGGACCAGCGAGCGCCTTCACTTCGTCGGTGGGATTGGATCCGACCAGCATCAGATGAACGTGGGGCACGGCCGCACGGATGCGCGGCAGGATGTCCCCCACCAGCCACTTCGCGGCATCCACATTCGGCGGATGGCCAAAGCCCGCCACGAAGATGATATGACTGCGCTCGACAAGGCTCTCTGCTGTATCGAGCTTGGGACGACGGCCGAAGAAGTAAGGCGGCAACGTGCGCGCGTTAACCTTGGGCGCCATCTGCAGCACTGTGTCGGTCTCCGCTTGCGACGGGTAATAGACCACATCCACAGCATTCCAGATGGCCATTTCTCGCGATTTTTCGGTCTCAGCCTGGCGCAGCAGTTTCTGATTGCCGGACACCTCGAATTCCTTTTGCAGGCGCGCAAAATGAAGATCGTGGCCGTAATAGAGCAGCTTGGCGTTAGGCCGGAATTTGCGCAACGGCTTGATAAACGATTCGCTGACATGCGGACGATTCAGCAGCACATAGTCGAGCCGGAGATCGGTGGTTTCCAGCCAGGCATCAAAGCCGTCCAGAAACTCCGGGCCGTAGAAAACTTCGACACCCATCTGTTGCAGCGGCCGTACGTAGGCCTCGTCATACCACAGGTTCTGCGGCCAGAACTTTACGTTCAGGCCCATTTCAAGCAACACGCGGATGAAGCAGACGACCGAGCGCGAACCGGCATCGCGATCCGGTTGCGGCACGTAGTGATCCACGATCAGAACGGTCTGCCGGTGTGCCGAGCGCTCCGATGCGGCCGCAACGTTCGTTCCGTTGTCGAAATGCTGCGATTCCAGCACGCTACGCCAGCGTTCGTGGAACTTCTTCTGGTTCTCGACCTGATACGCCTTCACGCCCGAAGCCGTGTCCGTACCGTTAGAGATGCCTTCGTAGTGAACGATGACGGACGCCGGCTGGTAATAGAGCTTCTTGCCCGCCTGACGCACCTTGAACGCAAGGTCTGAATCTTCGCAATACGCGGGCACGTACAGTTCGTCGAAGCCACCCAGCTTGTCGAAGAAATCGCGCTTGATCAGCAGCGACGCGCCCGACGCATAGTCGGTTTCGCGCACATAGTTGTAGCGGCTCTTCGACGCGTCATCGAGACGTCCGTAATTCCACGCGGACGCATCCTTCCACAGAATGCCGCCCGCCTCCTGCAGGCGCCCGTCCGGATAGACCAGCTTCGAGCCGACCATGCCGCAGTCCTCGCGCGATTCGAAGACCGCGAGCATCGTGTCGAGCCAGCCGGGCGTCACTTCCGTATCGTTGTTCAGGAAAAAGACGTACTCGCCGCGCGCATGCGTCGCCGCGTAGTTGCAGCACCGCACGAACCCCAGGTTCTTCGGATTCTCGATGAAGCGAACGCCCGGGATCTGCTTCATGCGCAGTATGTTCGCGTCGCCCGACACGTCTTCGGCGACGATCACTTCGATCGGCACGGCCGGCATATGCTCGGCGATCGAACGCACGCACGACAGCGTGTGCGGCAGGTTTCCGTACGTCGGAATGATCACCGATACGCGCGGGTTCGCGACTTCGGGCAAGCTCAAACCGGCGATGACTTCGTCGGCCTTCTCGATCGCGATGGGGCCGCGGCCAAGAATCTGCGGCAAGGGCTGGCCCTTGCGCTTCCATGTTTCGTAATAGACGACGCCTTCGAACAGCGGGCCAGCAACGCGGAACACCATTTCAGCGAGGCGCGCCTTGACACGTGGGCTGAACGGCAGCGTGCGATATGCCGTGTAACCCCAGCGCTTGGCGTATGGGCGCAGTTTCTGCACATACGGCCCAATGTCGCCGCGCGCAACGCGTACGGCGCCGCGCAGCGGACGCGTAATTCGCCACGAGGTCGAATTGTGCATCGCCACCAATTCGGCCTGGAGTACGCCGATGGCCTCCTGGAGTTCGTCGAGTTCGTGGCGCATGCCTTCGAATCGGCGGTTCAGAATAGCGTGAACCTGGCCAGGCACGCGGTTGGTCATCGACTCCTTCAGGCCCTGCAATTCAGCGTCGAGAGAAAGCGCCCATTGCGTGCGCTCCTCGAATTCAGCCTGCAGCTTGCGGATGACGTCGTCGCGCGCTTCGATTTCGACGGTTTGCCGCGTCGCCCATGCAATGACCTCTTCCTGGCGCGCATAGAGATCGCTGCCTTGTTCGAAGAACACCGACGAATGCAGTTGTGGCAGCGCGCCGCCTTCCTTGAAACACACGGCCAGAAAGTACATCACCCCATCGAGATGGGGCGTGCGCCCGTCAACGACATCGCCGTCGAGCGTCAGCGCAGAATAGTTCGCATCGAAGCCTTCCGTCGGCAGGATGATCGAACTCGTCGCCATCCGTTGCCCGTAATACTTGACGGCAGCGAAATGGCGCTTGACGAGCGCATCCAGTTCGTCGAAGTACAGTTCCTTGACGTGAAATTCGTTGTGGAAATTGCGGTCGTCCGAATAGACCTTCTTGTTCGGCGACGACAGAATCAGGAATCCACCCGGCTTCAGAACGCGGTGAATCTCCGACAACATTTCCTCGTGCAGCGTCAGATGCTCCAGCGTCTCGAACGACACTACAGCGTCGAATGTCGCGTGCGGCAGCGGAATTTCCGCGGCGCTGCCCTGCCGGAAAGACAGATTCGCAACGTGCCCGTAGCGGTCCGTCGCGTGTTCGACGGCTTCGTCGGAGATATCGACGCCCGTTACCGATTCAGCGTACTTCGACAGGATGTTCGAGCCGTACCCTTCGCCGCACGCGATATCGAGTACCTTCAGGCCCTTCAGCGCCTGCGCGGCCCATCCATAGCGGTGCCAATGTTCGTAGCGGATGTCGCCGGCTTCCGTCGGTATATAGCGTTCACCAGTGAATTCCATCAGACGATTGACCTCTCTTTCTCTACGCTGATCTTGAGCATTGGGATACCGATCAGCCCATGACTAAATGGACTTTCAATGGCCCGGAATTGCAGAGCGTCATGTACCCATTGTTGCTGCGTATGATCTTGTTGCGTTCCTGACGCGACCGCCGCGTCGAACGAATAAGCCCCAATCGGCAAATAAGGCATACGGAACTGAAACGAAGCGTGAATCTGATCGCTCGCTTCGCCTTCGATAGCATTCTCGTGGCTAAGGTGCGTGTTCGCCCCGAACAGTCTCTGACCCAGTCTGTCCTTCAGATAGAAGCCAACAATGAGGCCCGATAACGTGGCGTGAATGTCCACCGCGATATCCAAGGTGACGAGTTCGCCGCCTTCGACCATCTGCAGAGCCTGCCCGTCTTGATCAATCATCGCGACGTTCGAAATAGTGGCTCCGCCTGCACCAAACGAACCGGAATGAGCATCCGCGTCGAACTCGAACAGCTTGATCGAATTACTGCCCTTTAGCTGTTCGGCCCGCTGGTCGATCACATCAAGTTGGGCCATCTTCGCCCGCGCACGTTCCGCCTTGGCTGCCGTCACCGTCACACCCTGCGCTTTCCGATCCAGCACATGCTGCTCGGCCAGATAAGCCTCGACGACTTCCTTTGCTGGCCCATCCAGCCGCACGGAGCCGCGATCAAGCCAGACCGCGCGCGAGCACAGGCTCGTCACCGCGCCGACATCATGACTGACGAACAGCAGCGTCCCGTTCTTCTGGAACTCCCGCAAAAATCGCATGCACTTCTGCGTAAAGCGTACGTCACCGACAGACAGCGCCTCGTCGACGACCAGCACATCGGCATCAACGTGCGCGGCAATCGCAAACGCGAGACGCACATACATCCCGCTCGAATACGTCTTGACAGGTTGCGACACGAAATCGCCGATCTCGGCGAACTCAATAATCGACTTGTAACGCTCTTTTAATTGCGCTTCCGTCAGCCCGTAGAGCATCCCGCTCAGGAATACATTCTCTTCGCCCGTAAATTCGGGGTTGAAGCCCGCGCCCAGTTCGAGTAGCGCGGCAATACGCCCACGCCGCAGAACTTCACCCTGCGTCGGTGACAACGTTCCACACACCAGTTGCAGAAACGTCGACTTCCCCGATCCGTTCTGACCGATGATCGCCACCGTCTCGCCGACGCCAACCTTCAGATTGACGTCGCGTAGCGCCCAGAACTCGCGAAAATACTCTTTCGACTCACGACCGACGAGCCGCGAAAGGCGCGGTAAGACCATCTGCTTCAGACGGTCTTGCGGCGCCGCATAAATTTCGTAACGCTTGCCGAGGCCGTGTACCTCGACAGCCGTTTGCTTGACGCTGTCAGAGCACATCAGCGAACCCCTTACGCGTTTTCTGGAACCACAGCAGCCCCAGCGAGGCGATCACGTAGGCAACGACAGAATAGATCAGCAATCCGACCCAATTGACTTGACCGCCCCAGATCGCGACAGTACGGAACTGATCGATAACGAAAGTCAGCGGATTGAGCATGATCACGGCTTGCAGCTTCGGCGGTACCGAACTCAGCGGATAGAAAACAGGTGCCATGAACATCAATAGCGATGAAACGATGCCCATCACCTGCCCCAGGTCGCGCATGAACACACCGAACGACGCCAGGAACCACACGAGACCCGCAATCAGCACGACGAACGGCAGCAATATGACGGGCACGAACACGACCGTCCATGGGATATGTCCCTGCCACACGAAGATTGCGACAAGCAGAATGAGGAATGCCACGAGCATGTGAAACAGTGCCGTTCCAATCGCGATCCACGGCAGCGTTTCGAGCGGGAAAACGACCTTCTTCACATAGTTCGGATTACCGACAACGAGCATTGGCGCGCGTGTAAGGCATTCGGAAATGAGGTTGTGCGACAGCACGCCAACGAACATCACGACCGCGAACTCGATATGCGAGGTCGATTCCGCACGCCAGCGCGACTTGAACACGAAGCCGAACACGAACGTATAGATGCTCAACATCAACAGTGGCGTGATGAACGACCAGAACAGTCCGAGGAATGAGCCCTTGTAGCGGCCCGCTACCTCGCGCTTGACGAACTGCACGATCAGCGGCCAGTTGTTGGTGAGCGAATAAACGACTGCGAGCGGATGCGCCAGCCGTTTCGTTGTTCCCAGTGGGGTGTCCATATTCGAATGTGACGCCGGATTAAAGCGAGAAGAGATCGTCGAGTGCCAAGGCGAGGCCATCTTGCCAGCCGGCCCGGGTCAAACCGAACCGCCGATCGAAGGCGCCGTTGTCGAGCACCGAGTACTGGGGCCGACGAGCCGGCGTCGGATAAGCGTCGGAAGGAATCGGCTCCACGCTGGTCGTTTGCACGGGCACTTTGCCTGAGGCTCGGGCGGTATCGATGATCGCGCTGGCGAAGCCATGCCAGGACGTCTCGCCCGCTGCCGTCATGTGATAAATGCCCGAACGGAAACTGCCAGCCGCGCGCTCGCGTTGAGCCTGCGCAACGACATGCGCCGTCAGATCAGCGATCATGCGCGCCGGTGTCGGCGTGCCAATCTGGTCCGCGACCACGCGCAGCGTTTCCCGCTCGGCGGCGAGACGCAGCATCGTGCGCAGGAAGTTGCGGCCACGCGTTGCGTAGACCCACGTGGTACGCAGCGTCAGCCAGTCGCCGCCCGCGGCTGCGATGGCCTGCTCGCCGGCAAGCTTGGTACGGCCGTATGCATTCAACGGCGCAACCGCGGCGTCTTCGCGATACGGCTCGCGGGCCGTGCCGTCGAACACATAGTCGGTCGAATAATGCAGGAACAAAGCGCCATGCTTGCGTGCCGCTTCGGCCAGCACTCCGACCGATTCCGCGTTCACCCGATGCGCAAGCGCCTCGTCCGTCTCCGCGTTATCGACTGCCGTGTAAGCCGCCGCGTTCACCACCACGTGCGGTTGCACGTCCGCGACGAGTTGCGCCAGCGTTTCGGGCTTCGACAGATCGGCGCGCTCGCGGTCGCACGCAATCACGTCGCCGAGAGGCGACAGCGCGCGCCGCAGTTCCCAGCCGACCTGTCCGTTGCGACCCGTCAGAAGAATTCTCACGCGTATACCTCGGCTTCACTCAGCGGGCGCCCGGCCGCATCTTTCGCCGCAACCTGAGGCGTGCCGACGACGGGCCATTCGATGCCAAGCGCCGGATCATTCCAAAGCAGACTGCGCTCGTGCTCGGGGAACCAATAGTCGGTCGTCTTGTAGAGGAAGTCGGCGCTTTCCGAGGTCACGCAGAATCCATGCGCGAAACCGGCTGGCACCCACAATTGCCGTTGATTTTCCGCCGACAGCACGACGCCGACCCACTTGCCGAAGTTCGGCGAACTCTTGCGCATATCGACGGCAACGTCGAACACTTCACCGCCAACGACGCGCACGAGTTTGCCCTGAGCATGCTCGATCTGATAATGCAGACCGCGCAATACGCCCTTCGCCGAACGCGAATGGTTGTCCTGCACGAACTGGACGCTGCCATCGATCTTTTCCGCGAACTCCCGCGCATTGAAACTTTCATAGAAGAAGCCGCGCGCATCGCCGAATACCTTCGGCTCGATGATCTTGACTTCAGGGAGTGCCGTGGCGATTACCGTGATGGCCATGCAACTTGGTCCTTCGAGAGATTGAGCAAATATTGGCCGTACGCGTTCTTGGCAAGCGGCTTCGCAAGCTTCTGCAACTGCTCGTCGTCGATCCATCGGCGGCGGTACGCGATCTCTTCCGGACACGCGACCACCAGCCCCTGGCGCTTCTGCAGCGTCGCGATGAACGTGGCAGCCTCGATCAGCGAATCGTGCGTCCCTGTGTCAAGCCACGCGTAGCCACGGCCCATGATCTCGACGTCCAGCTTCTGCTGGGACAGATAGCGCGAATTCACGTCGGTGATTTCAAGCTCGCCGCGAGCCGAAGGCTGGATATCGGCAGCAATATCGCAAACTTGATTGTCGTAGAAGTAGAGACCCGTCACTGCATAGTTCGAGCGCGGTTTGGCGGGCTTTTCTTCGATCGACAGCGCGTGGAATTGCTTGTTGAACTCGACCACGCCATAACGCTCGGGATCGTGCACGTGATACGCAAACACAGTCGCGCCGTCGGTGCGCGCATTGGCGCGTTCCAGTTGCTTCGCGAGATCGTGACCGTAGAAAATGTTGTCGCCGAGAATCAGCGCCGATGGATCGTTGCCGACGAACTCACGGCCAATGATGAAAGCCTGCGCAAGGCCATCCGGCGACGGCTGCACCGCGTACTGGATATTCATGCCCCACTGGCTGCCGTCGCCGAGCATCGTTTCGAAGCGCGGTGTATCTTGCGGCGTCGAGATGACCAGCACGTCGCGAATGCCCGCGATCATCAGCGTCGATAGCGGATAGTAGATCATCGGCTTGTCGTACACGGGAAGCAGCTGCTTCGATACGACGTGCGTAATCGGATACAGCCGGGTGCCCGAGCCGCCCGCGAGAATAATGCCCTTGCGCACCATCGTTCCGCCCTTACGCGCGTTGCGCATAGTTCGTTTCGACCCACTTGCGGTACTCGCCCGAAGCGACCTCGTCGGCCCACTCCTGGTTATCGAGATACCATTGCACCGTCTTTGCGAGGCCGGTCTCGAACGTTTCGGCCGGCTTCCAGCCAAGCTCACGCTCGAGCTTGCGAGCATCGATCGCATAACGGCGGTCGTGACCGGGACGGTCCGTCACATAGGTGATCTGATCGCGATACGAGCCCTGCGCCTTCGGACGCTTCTGGTCGAGCAGGTCGCACAGCGTATGCACGACTTCGAGGTTCTTCTTCTCATTCCAGCCGCCGACGTTGTATGTCTCGCCCGGCACGCCGCGCGCCAGCACTTCGCGGATCGCGCTGCAGTGGTCGCCGACATACAGCCAGTCGCGCACGTTCTGACCGTCGCCATACACGGGCAACGGCTTGCCGCCGAGCGCGTTAGCGATCATCAACGGGATGAGCTTTTCGGGGAACTGGTAAGGGCCATAGTTGTTCGAGCAGTTGGTCGTCAACACGGGCAGACCGTACGTGTGGTGGTACGCGCGTACGAGGTGGTCGGAGCCCGCCTTCGTGGCCGAATACGGGCTGTTCGGTGCGTAAGGCGTCGTTTCCGAGAATTGCGGATCGCTCGCCGTGAGCGAACCGAACACTTCATCCGTCGATACGTGCAGGAAGCGGAATGCCGCTTTGTCTGCATCGTTCAGCGTGTTCCAGTACGATCTTGCAGCTTCGAGCAGCGTGAAGGTACCTACCACGTTGGTCTGAACGAAGTCAGCCGGCCCGTGGATCGAGCGGTCGACGTGGCTTTCGGCGGCAAAGTGCAGCACCGCGCGCGGCTTGTGTTCGGCAAAGAGTTTGTCCAGCGTGACACGATCGCAGATATCGGCGCGCACGAAGACATGACGAGGATTGTCCTGTTGCGATTTCAACGTGCCCAGGTTGCCGGCGTACGTGAGCTTGTCCAGGTTAAGGACGGGCTCATCCGAGGCGTTCAACCATTCGAGCACGAAATTGGCGCCGATAAAGCCGGCACCGCCCGTTACCAGGATCATGGGATTCCTTCTTGAGATTTTCTTGGCCGAGTGGACCGCGTGCCGGAGCGGCAGCGACCTGGCAATTATTGCCTGACCGGTCGAAACCACCGGCAAAGCTGACCGGGCGTCACACGGGCGCACGTGGGTACGTAACCGGCCATTATAAAGGTGTCGATGAGAAACACCAGCGCACTAACAAACTGAGACAGTTTGTAAATCAGGCCAGAGAAAGCATCCAGTCGATGGTGTCTTCAATGCCGATTGCCGGCATGTCAGGGACGACGCGGTTCAGCCTTTTCGCCGAGCCAACCAGCACTTTGACTTCATTTTGCCGGACGAAGGCGGGATTTACGCGAATTTCGAGGTCGTGACCCGATGCCTCGCGCACGATATCGATAATATCCGTCAGAGTACGCGGACTGCCGCTGCAAACATTGAGCGTTTCGCCCGCGACCGGGGCTTCGAGTAGCGCCCGATACGCCCGCGACACCATCCGCACGTCCGAAAAATCGCGTGCAACGTTGATATTTCCCAATTCGATAAACGGTCGACGCCGCACAAAATGGGAAACGATTTTCGGAACCAGGAAACGCTCGGACTGCCCGCGCCCCGTGTAGTTGAAAGGCCGTGTGACAACGATCGGCAGCCGGTCGAACCACGTCCGCACTAGGTGCTCCATCGCCAGTTTGCTTGCTGCGTAATGATTGACGGGCGCAGCCGGCGCATCTTCGTCGACGACGCCTTCCGCGTTGCCGTAGACGTTCGCGCTGCTCGCAATCAGGATCTTGCGCGGCTCGTGCCCGACGTCGACGCACGCCTGCAGCAGGTTCGTCGTGCCGATCACGTTAACGTTGTACATTTCCAACGGATCGTCGTGTGCGATAAAGCTGATCGCCGCCAGATGCACGATGAATTCCGGCTTCAGCTCGCCGATCAGGCGGCGGCAATCCGGCAGCGACGTGATGTCGAGCGTGCGCTCGCCGGGCTGAGCATCGCCAGCCGTCGTGCCGATGACCTCATAGCCTGCGTCGGCGAGTTCTTCGCGCACGTAGGCACCAGTGAAACCGCTCGCTCCCGTGATGAGAACGCGGTGGATGACTGGCTGAGACGGATGCCGCAAATCCCTTCCTCCCTGATCTGAGCGCCTGTCGCGCTGGCAGTGGCCGATTATATCGGACGAATGAATCGGCCCCGTTCATTCGCCAAGGGTCGTGAAAGCGTAGTTTGGCCGCCAGAAAATCGCCCAAAAATCCGAAAAAAATCAAAATAATTCAGCGCTTGCATGGCGAGGAGTACGACACGGCGCGGCGACGCCAGCAACCTGCCGCCGATCCCGGACGGACCCGGGAACGCGCGCTATCATGTCGTGTTGTGCAATGCAGCTCGACTGCAGCAGCTTCGAACTCAATTCCCGGCGACTCGCGGCGCGGCCATACCCCGCCGCCGCGTCCTTCGGACCACTACTTCTTGCCGATGACCGTTTCCACCAGCTTCCCTCCTCTCGCTTTCGGCGATCTGCAGGGCTGCCGCACCCAGTTCCAGCAACTTCTCGCGAAGGCCGCGCCTCCCGCCGACGCGCCCCTCTGGTTCGCGGGCGACCTGATCAATCGTGGCGGCGAATCGCTTGCGACACTGCGCGACATCATCGCGCTGGGAGATCGCGCCGTGCCCGTGCTGGGCAATCACGATCTGCATCTGCTGTCGGTGTCGGCGGGCATCAGAAAGTCCAAGAAAGGCGACACGATCGATGAGATCCTCGCCGCGCCCGACGCCGAAGACCTGCTGCACTGGATTCGCCACCGTCCGCTGGTTCATTACGAGAATGGCATGCTGCTTGTGCACGCGGGCGTACTGCCGCAGTGGGACGTCGATCTGACGCTGGAACTCGCCGACGAGCTGCAGCGCGCATTGCGCGCGCCGACCTGGAAAGAGACGCTGGCTGGCCTGTACGGCAACGAGCCGAACCGCTGGAAGCCGAGCCTGAAAGGCATCGACCGGTTGCGCCTGACCTGCACCGCACTCACGCGGATGCGCTTTTGCAATGCCGATGGCGTGATGGACTTCTCGTCGAGCGGCGGCATCAATTCGGCGCCCTCGGGTTTCATGCCGTGGTTCGACGTGCCGGGGCGCAAGACCGAAGACGTTACCGTGGTCTTCGGACATTGGGCCGCGCTCGGTTTGATGGTCCGCGACAATCTGATCGGACTCGATTCGGGCTGCGTGTGGGGCGAGCAGTTGTCGGCCGTCCGGCTGGCGCAGTCGCCAGCCGAACGCACGGTCACGCAGGTGGAATGCGAAGGTTGCCGCGCCGTCGCTTGAACGCGAAGAATGAAGGCTGACTGACGTGCTATGCAGTGCTATGCGTGGCGCGTCATGTCGGCGTCCGGATCGGCTAGCGGCTCTTGCGGATTTTTCGCTGCCGCTGCGGCGTCGATGAACTGCTGGGTCCGATCCGCGATCTGGCCTGAACGGCGCGCCTCGGGGTCCTGCAGCGCGGCGAGCGCCGCCCCAACGGAAGCCTGCGCCTCCGCCGCCAGCAAACGCCGATCCGCACCCGGCGCGAGCGGCGCACCGACATGCACATGCGCCGTCAGCGGACCCGCGCGCAACAGCGCATCGAGCGACTCGCCAAGCGACAGCTCGCCGATATACGCCGGCGCCGTCGACTGTCGGCCCTGCGCGTCCTCGTACATCATGCACACGGGCTGCACCGGACGCGACGCCGACACCGCCGCCTGAAACATGTTCGCGTGAAACGGCAACAGTTGAACGCCGTCGGACGTCGTGCCTTCCGGAAAGACACACATCAGTTCGCCCGCGTTCAGCCGATTGGCGAGTTCGTGCATGATGCGTTTCGCATCGCTACGTTTTTCGCGCTGAATGAACACGGTGCCTAGTTGCTGCGCGAGCCAGCCGACCACCGGCCATTTACGGATTTCGGCTTTCGACACGAACGGCGTCGGACGCCACGCGTTGATCACGTAAATATCGATCCACGAAATGTGGTTCGCCACGACCAGCACGCCTTCGTCGAGCCGCGCGCCGTCGTTGTGCACGACGAGACGCATGCCGCACAACTGCAGCATGCGAAGCGACCACGCGCGGTTCAGTTCCAGACGCTGCTGTGGCGTCGCGCGGGGAAATCGTGTCCAGACGGTCCACATGCCGTGCAGCAGATGCACGACCAGCCGAGCCTTGCGTAACGCGAGCTTCATGTTGCGTGCCTTCCGCTTAACTTTTCATTCTTCGCCGATGCGCAGGCGCACTCAACGCTGCTCGAACGCAATCTGCCCAGACACGACCGTCGCACGAACACGCGCCGGCAGTTCGTAGCCAAGGAACGGCGTGTTGTGCCCCTGGCTCTTCAGTGCGCGCGGCTCGATGCGCCAATGCGCGTTCCGGTCGAGCACGCACAGATCAGCCGTCGCGCCTGGCTCGATGCGGCCCGCGGGCAGCTTGAGCACGTCGGCCGGCGCAGCCGTGATGCGGTTCAGCGCCTTCGCGAGCGAGATGCCCGCTTCGTCCGCCCACTTGACGGTAAGCGACAGCAGCAGTTCGAGCCCCGTCGCGCCCGGCGTCGCCTCGGCAAACGGCAACAGCTTCTCGTCGTCGTCGACGGGCGTGTGGTCTGAGCAGATCGCGTCGATCGTGCCGTCCAGCAGACCCGCGCGAATCGCCTCGCGGTCGCGCTGGGAACGCAGCGGAGGATCGAGCCGGAACTGCGCATCGAAGTAGCCGATATCGATATCGATCAGATGCACATGATTGATCGTCACATCGCAGGTCACGGGCAGGCCTTCCGCTTTCGCCGCGCGCATGAGCTCGACACCTGCCGCCGACGACAGATGCGACAGATGCACGCGCGCGCCCGTCACACGGACGAGTTCAAAGATCGTATGCAGCGCGATCGTTTCCGCCGACACCGGCACGCCCGACAGACCGAGACGCGACGCGAGCGGACCACTCGCCGCGACGCCGCCCTTCGCGAGATACGCGTCCTGCGGACGCAGCCATACCGTGTAACCGTAGGTGTTCGCGTATTGCAGCGCGCGCAGCAAGACCTGTGTGTCAACGACGGGCGTATCGGCCTGCGAGAAGCCGATACAACCGGACTCCGTCAACTCGACCATCTCGGTGATCACCTGTCCCTTGAGCCCAACCGTCAGCGCGCCCAGCGGATACACGTGCGCGCGATTCAGATTCCGCGCGCGGAATTTCAGCATTTCGACGAGGCCCGGCTCGTCGAGCACGGGATCGGTGTCGGGCGGACAGACGAGGCTCGTCACGCCGCCCGCGAGCGCCGCGGCCATCTCCGATTCGAGCGTGGCCTTGTGCTCGAAGCCGGGCTCGCGCAACCGCGCCGACAGATCGACGAAACCGGGCGCCACGTAAAGGCCCTTCGCGTCGATCGTCCTCGCCGCGTTGAAATCGGCGGGCGCGTTGCCGAGCGCGACGATCTTGCCCGCCGCGATGAATACGTCCTGTTGCTGCTCGGTGCCCGCTACGGGATCGATCAGCGTGCCGCCTTGAATATGAATCTTCATGCGCTGCCTTTTATGCCTGCCTGTGCTTTCATTGCCTGATTCGAATGCCGATTCGGGCGCGGATCAATCGTTGTTGCCCGCGACGATGCCCATCACCGCCATGCGCACCGCGATGCCGAACGTCACCTGATTCAGAATCACCGACTGCGGCCCGTCCGCCACCTGCGAGTCGATTTCGACGCCGCGATTCATCGGGCCCGGATGCATCACGATCGCATCGGGCTTCGCGAGCGCGAGACGCTCGGGCGTCAGCCCCCAGCTCTTGAAGTACTCCTGCGCCGACGGCAGCAACGCGCCGCTCATCCGCTCGTTCTGCAGACGCAGCATGATGATGACGTCGACGTCCTTCAGCCCTTCGTCGAGGTTGTGGAATACGCGCACGCCCATCTGCTCGAGACCGCCCGGCAGCAGCGTGCGCGGGCCGATCGCGCGCACTTCGGGCACGCCGAGCGTGGTGAGCGCGTGAATGTCGGAGCGCGCAACGCGCGAATGCAGAATGTCGCCGACGATCGCCACGCGCAGATTCGTGAAATCCTTCTTGTAGTGGCGGATCGTGTACATGTCGAGCAGACCCTGCGTCGGGTGTGCATGACGGCCGTCGCCCGCGTTGATCACGTGCACGTGCGGCGCGCAATGCTCGGCGATCAGATAAGGCGCGCCGCTCGAAGCATGCCGCACGACGAACATGTCGGCATGCATCGCCGACAGGTTGTTGATCGTGTCGAGCAGCGACTCGCCCTTGCTCGTCGACGAAGCATTGATGTTGAGATTGATCACATCCGCCGACAGACGCTTCGCAGCGATCTCGAAGGTGGTGCGCGTGCGCGTCGAGTTTTCGAAGAACAGGTTGAATACCGACTTGCCGCGCAACAGCGGCACCTTCTTCACCTCGCGGTCGGTCACGCTGACGAACTGCTCGGCCGTGTCGAGAATGTGATTGACGATCGCGCGCGGCAGGCCTTCGATCGTCAGCAGATGCTTCAGCTCGCCGTTCTTCGTGAGCTGCGGATTGCCCTTGAGGAAACCGTAGCGAAAACGGTCCGCTGACGCGGCGTGATCGGCCGAAACGGTGGAACCTTGGGAAACCGGGTTGGGCGTGTTCATGGTGTTCCTGAATCAGACTTGGGACTGCATGTGCTGCTAATCGTTACAGCGTTGCGCGGCTGAGCGGGCGTTGCACGCGCTCAATCCGCGCGCGGCTCGGTGTGAAACGCGAGGCTGTCGCCGTCGCGCGACAGCACGAGCGTCGCATTCGCCGGCACCTCGATCGTGCCGCCGACAAAGCGCGCCGCCACCGGCAACTCGCGCCCGCCGCGATCGGCGAGCACCGCGAGTTCAACGGACGCGGGACGCCCGTAGTCATACAGTTCGTTCAGCGCGGCGCGCACGGTGCGGCCGGTGTACAGCACGTCGTCGACGAGCACGATGCGGCGGTTGTCGACTTCGAAAGGCAACGAGGTTGGGCTGGCCTGCGTGTGCAAGCCTTTCTTCGCGTAGTCGTCGCGATGCAGCGCGACGTTGACGACGCCGAAGGTCGGCACGTTGAGGTCTTTGGCGAGACGCTCGGCCAGCCACGCGCCGCCACTGTAGATGCCGGCGAGCACCGCGCCGTCCGGACCACCCAGCGCGTCGCCATAGGCAGCGCGGATCTGTTCGAGCAAGGCGCGATAGAGCGCCTCAGCGTCAATGGAGCTCATCGGAAAGTCCGTCCAGATATTGCTGAAGAATGATGCACGCGGCTTCGGCGTCGAGCATGCCGGCTTGCCTCGACCCGTCGCGGATACCCGCCTCCGCTTCGACCGACGAATAGCGTTCGTCGACCCACGTGACAGGCAGATTGAAGCGCCCGTTCAGCTGGTTGCCGAAGCGCTTGGCGAGCTGGGTTCTTTCGTGCGGAGTGCCATCGGGATGCATCGGCAAGCCGACGACGAGTGCGTCGGGCTTCCATTCGTCGATCAGCTTGCCGACGGCTTCGAAGCGATATTCGCGATTGCGGTTTTGCAGCACGACGAGCGGCCGTGCGCTGCGGGTGAGCGAATTGCCGACGGCAACACCGATACGTTTTTCGCCGTAGTCGAACGCAAGCAGCGTCGCTTCACGTCCGGCTACACCGCTCATGCGTGGCCTGCTTCGCCGGAGAGCATCGAAGAGGAAATACCGAGCAGCGCGAGCGCTGCTTCGAAGCGCTCTTCGGCGGGCACGTCGAATACGATCTTCGGATCGGCCTGAACCGTGAGCCAGCCGTTCTTCGAGATTTCGTCCTCGAGCTGGCCCGCGCCCCAGCCTGCGTGGCCGAGCGTCAGCAGAAAACGCTGCGGGCCCTTTCCGCTTGCGACGGCTTCGAGCACGTCTTTCGACGTGGTCATCTCCAGCCCGCCCGGCACCTGCATCGACGACGTATAGGTGCTTTCCGAAGCGTCATGCAGCACGAAGCCGCGCTCGGTTTGCACCGGGCCGCCGAAATACACGGGGACATGCAGCAGAGGCTCGATCTCGAGCTTGAGATCGATGCGATTGAACAGCGCCTGGAGGTCGATATCGGTCGGCCGGTTGATGACGAGGCCGAGCGCGCCGCGCTCGCTGTGATCGCAAAGGTAGACCACCGTTCCTGAAAACGTGGGGTCCGCCATGTTGGGCATGGCGATCAGGAACTGGTTGGTCAGATTGATGCGATCGTTACTCTTGGACATAGGTCGAATTTTAGCAAAGACGGTGCGCGACTGCGGGGCCCGTGCGTTGCGCAAAAATCGTGCAGCGGGCTGTTCGCCGGTCTTTGCGGGCAGGCTGTCTGCAAGCGCGCGGCCGACGAGATCGCAGTCCATGAAACTGCACTCTATCACGCGCTCCCGCCTTGCCGGGAACGACGAGCGTGCGCTATCGCGCAGCTGACGGCATAGCGCCAGGATCCCGCCCGTTCTCCTGCATCCAGACGGTTCGCTACGCGCCGCCGCCTTGTTCGATGGCGCGCGTCAGCGCGGCCAGCGCGTTCGTCGCCGACTGCGGCGCGACGCCTGCCGCGACCTTGTGCAGCATCGCGCGCAACGCCTCGGCGGCCGCTTCGAGCGAGCGCGCGTCGGGCGCTTCGACCACGATGTGCGCGCGCACGGCGGGCGTCGATACGCCGGCATGCGCGCGGCGGCGCCACGCAAGACCCAACGCGTCGGCGAGCAGCGCGACCTGCCCGAGTCCGAGCGCCGACGCAGCCGCGCCGAGTCGGTAGGCCGCATCGCCCGCTTGCAGCGCGGCGCTGGGGTCGGCTTTTTGCGGATTGTCGGCGGCGCGTGCGTAATCCGAGAGTGCGGCGATCGCGGCGTCGGCGGTTTGCAAAAAGTCTTCATACGCGTTGGCATTGACCGTCAGCACGCCGAGTTCGCGCGTCATCGCGACGTGCGCCGCCAGCGTCTCCGCCTGGTGCGCGCCCGCCTCCCACAGCGCTTCCGATGCCTGCGTGCCCGCGATATGCCAGTCGACCGTCAAGCCGTAGTCGCGCAGCAGTTCGACGTGCTCGGTGTCTTCGGCGGCTGCGCCGAATAGCGCATAGTCGCGCCACAACAGCGCGAGCGTCGCACGCACGAGCGAGCGCGGCGCGAGCGGAATGCCGCGCTCTTCATCGGCAAGTGCAATGTTGCAACGCGCGTAGAAGCGCCGCATGTCGGCATCTTCGACGGAGCGGCCGGTCGCGCGCAACGCGCGCGAGCACGCCAGGGCGAGACGCCAGAAATCGTATGGATCGGGACCGGAAAGATCGACGAGGCAGGCGTCGAGATCGTCGAGCGCCGCATTGACCGCGCCCGCCACCGCGCTCGTGCTGACATGGCCTTTCGAGCGCAGCACGGGCAGCAGCGCCTGCTCGTAACGCGCCCGCAGATGCGCCAGGCGCGCCGCCGATTGCGAACGCAGCGAAACGGGCGGAACGGGCCGGCCGGCAAGCGCGACGTCTTCGAACGTGATGCTGTAGCCGGGCGTGTGCTGCGCGATATGCGTGCTGAGCGCGCGGTAATGCTCGAAAAGCGAGCCCGAGCAGCCAAGCTCGCGCAGATTTCGCCGTTCGAGCGCCGCACGAAACGCGCGCAACGCCGCGCCGAACGCCGCGCGGGCGGCCGCCTCTTCGGCGAGACCGCTTGCCGCCATCGGCGAGACGAGCAGCAATGCATCGGTGAAACGGTGGGCGGCGAGCCAGCCTGCCTCGCGCAACGCACGCCCGGCGATCAGCAGTTGCGCGGTCATGTCGCGCCGCTGCTCGAAGGCATCGAGCGCATCGGCAATGGCCTGCTCCGCGGGGCGGACGGCGCCGCCGCGGGGATTCGGTAAAGCGTCGAGCGTATCGGGCGATGCGGATCGAAGGGTCATGAGCAGGTTGCAGGAACGCCGGCATGGTCCGGCGGCATCGATACTGCGCCTCCGGAACTGCCGTTATGGCGAAAATAGTGCAATTGCCGGGCCACCGACCGCATAGCCCCGAAACGGTGCCGCTTTCTCAGATCACGACATGACGCAAACGGCGCCGCTCAAGTTCGCAACCTCGCGATGCTGAAAGCACCATGCTCACGCAGCAGCACCTGCCAGACCACCGTGATGAATCGCACGCATAAGCGTGCAAGCCAAGCGCTGCGACAATTCATCTTGCGACAGCCCATGCGCGCCGATGTTCCATCGCGCGCGTATTCGATTCATTTCGATCGATCGACCTTGCGTGGCGGGCAACAAATGCCCGCCGACGGCAAGGCGGGTCGATCAGATCTGCACCATCTCGAAGTCTTCCTTGCGCGCGCCGCACTCGGGACAGGTCCAATTGATGGGAACATCTTCCCAGCGCGTGCCCGGCGCGATTCCTTCCTCTGGCAGACCGGCTTCTTCGTCGTAAATCCAGCCGCAGATCAGGCACATCCAGCTCTTATATTCCATTCTTGAGTCGCGTCGAAAAGTCCGGGGAAACGGGAGCCATGATGGTACCGTGTTGCCGCCTCGATGCCTAGCGGATGCGGGGTCCGAGCGGTGGTCCGCGACGCTTTGCGGCGTTATGTGTGACGGGACCCGCCGGCGGATGCGAAAAAATGCCTTACACGCGTATAAGGCCGCATAATTGAGCCGTCTGTGTGGGCCGCGCGGGCGCGTCGTGCGCCGGTTGTGACCCACGAACATTTCGCTCATCGACCACAAAAATTTCATGGCCAGCAACACCCCTCCGATCGTTCTCACCTTCGGCCTGTCGGACCCGACAGGCGGCGCCGGATTGCAAGCCGACCTGATGACGCTTGCCAGCATGGGTTGCCACGGCGTGTCCGTGCTGACCGGCTACACGGTGCGCGACTCGGCGAGCTGCGACGAGGTCACCGGACTCGACCCGGAAGCCGTCGCGACCCAGGCGAGGATGCTGCTAGAGGACATGCCCATCGCCGCCTTCAAGGTCGGCGCCGCCACGCGGGCGGAAGTGGTCAGCGCGATCGCCGAGGTGGTCGCCGATTACGACGACATCCCGCTCATCCTCGCGCCCGACTTCACGCTCGACGACGAACATGTGCTCGCCGCCGACGAACTGCGTGAAGCCATCGCCGATCTGCTCGCGCCGCAAACCACGCTGCTGGTCGCGGACACGACCGCCCTGCTCGCGCTCGCGCAGCCGGACGGCGATGCCGAAGCGCCGAGTCTCGACGCCGCGATCTCACATCTGCTGTCGCAAGGTTGCGAATACATCCTGTCGACGGAAACGGGCACGCATCGGCTCGTCAACACGCTGTTCAGCGAAGACGGCCAGTTGCGGCAGGACATGTGGGACCGTGGACAACAGCGGATCATGGGCATCACCGATACGCTCGGCGCCGCGATTGCCGCGCTGCTGGCCAACGGCCAGGAACCGGCCGAGGCGGTCCGCGAAGCGCAGGAGTATCTGTTCCAGGCAATGCAGGCCGCCTTTCGGCCGGGGATGGGAGCATATCTCCCGGATCGTTTCTTCTGGGCAAGAAGCAGCGAAGATGAGGTGCCGCTGGGCGGCGGGACGGATACGACGCCGGGTGAGGCGCGGCATTGATCCCGCGGCGCACGCGAGGCCGCGAAGGGGCGTGAGAATGACTCCAGTCAAGCGCCAATTCGCAAATCAAGTATTTCAGTGGTAATTATCCGTTACAGCAATCTTATTTCTTAGATACTACAATTACGGATTGTAATTATTACCACTGTCTGATGAGACCTCTTCGCCGCCAGTCGACGAGGCAGCCTCAACGGCAGACCGTCGATCCCCTGACGGAACCTCCGGACAATCCGAATTGGAAGACCTTCCCCCCAGTGCTGCGGCCGCCGTTTCCGAGCCGCGCGCCTGCTGCACGCAAAGCAGCGCGCCAAGTGGCCGCGTCGCTCGCGACGAGCAGGACGGCCGCGCGTGCGTCGAACGTATTCAGCCTTTTGTACAACGTTTCAACGGCACCATCACCGGCCACGACCGCGCCTCGATGCTTGGGCACAGGCCCGTTACCGTGTGGCTCACGGGCTTGTCGGGCGCGGGCAAATCGACGATCGCGTTCCGGCTCGAGCGCGAACTGATGTCGATGGGACACGCGTGCTACGTGCTCGATGGCGACAACGTCCGCCACGGCCTGACAAGCGATCTCAGCTTTTCGAAAGAAGACCGGCGAGAAAACATCCGCCGGGTCGCGCACGTCGCGCAATTGATGAACGACGCGGGGCTGATCGTGATCGCCGCGTTGATCTCGCCGATGTTCGAAGACAGGGCAATGGCCCGCGGCATAATTGGAACCGACAGGTTTGTCGAGACTTATGTGTCCGCTTCAGCAAACGATTGCGCGAAGCGTGATCCCAAAGGGCTGTACGCGAAGGCCCAGGCGGGAACCATCAATTCGTTCACCGGCGTGTCGGCACCGTATGAACCACCGCCGCACCCCGATTTGCTTATCGATACCACCACGCTGACTGAAACGGATAGCGTGTCGCGCGTGCTCGATCATTTGCGCCAGCACTTTCTGCTGCAACGCTGAACGCTTCGCCTGCATGCCCGTTAGCCAAACCTGAAGCACCAAAAGAAAAACCCGCATTGCTGCGGGTTTTTCTTTTTGGCATGAGAAGCGCACTTCGCGGCGCGCCTCTCACATGCATTCCAGTTACCTGGAAATTACATGTCCATGCCCATGCCGCCCATGCCGCCGGGCATGCCGCCAGGCATCGGTGCATCTTCCTTCGGCAGTTCGCAGACAGCTGCGTCCGTCGTCAGCAGCAGGCCAGCAACCGAAGCTGCGTTCTGCAGTGCCGTACGCGTCACCTTGGTCGGGTCCACGACACCAGCTTCCACCAGGTCACCGTACTCGCCCGTTGCCGCGTTGTAGCCGTAGTTGCCCTTGCCTGCTGCAACTGCTGCCACCACGACGCTGGCTTCTTCGCCGCCGTTCGTGACGATCTGGCGCAGCGGCTCTTCCATTGCGCGCAGAACGATCTTGATACCTGCGTCCTGGTCAGCGTTGTCGCCCTTCACGCCAGCGATCGCGCTGCGTGCACGGATCAGTGCAACACCACCGCCAGCCACGATGCCTTCTTCCACAGCTGCGCGCGTTGCGTGCAGTGCGTCTTCGACACGTGCCTTCTTTTCCTTCATTTCGACTTCGGTCGCTGCGCCAACCTTGATCACTGCAACGCCGCCAGCCAGCTTGGCCACGCGCTCTTGCAGCTTTTCACGGTCGTAGTCCGACGTCGCTTCTTCGATTTGCGTGCGAACCTGCTTCACGCGCGCTTCGATGCTTGCTGCTTCGCCAGCGCCGTCGATGATCGTCGTGTTTTCCTTGCCCACTTCGATACGCTTCGCTTGACCCAGTTCGTTCAGCGTTGCCTTTTCGAGCGTCAGGCCGGTTTCTTCAGCGATGACCTGACCACCCGTCAGGATCGCGATGTCTTCCAGCATTGCCTTGCGACGGTCGCCGAAGCCCGGAGCCTTGACAGCCACCGTCTTCAGGATGCCGCGGATGTTGTTGACGACCAGCGTAGCCAGTGCTTCGCCTTCGACGTCTTCAGCGATGATCAGCAGCGGACGGCCAGCCTTCGCGACTTGCTCCAGAACCGGCAGCAGATCACGGATGTTCGACACCTTCTTGTCGTGCAGCAGCACGAACGGGTTGTCGAGGACGGCGACTTGCTTGTCCGGGTTGTTGATGAAGTACGGCGACAGGTAGCCGCGGTCGAATTGCATACCTTCGACAACGTCCAGCTCGTCTTGCAGCGACTTGCCGTCTTCGACGGTGATGACGCCTTCCTTGCCGACCTTGTCCATGGCTTCAGCGATGCGATCGCCGATCGACGTGTCGCTGTTCGCCGAGATCGCGCCAACCTGTGCGATTTCCTTGTTGGTCGTGCAGGGCTTGCTGATCTTGCGCAGCTCTTCGATTGCTGCTGCGACTGCACGGTCGATACCGCGCTTCAGGTCCATCGGGTTCATGCCCGATGCGACGTACTTCATGCCTTCGCGAACGATCGACTGGGCCAGAACCGTTGCCGTCGTCGTACCGTCACCGGCGTTGTCGCTGGTCTTGGAAGCGACTTCCTTGACCATTTGCGCGCCCATGTTCTGGAGCTTGTCCTTCAGCTCGATTTCCTTCGCGACCGAGACACCGTCCTTGGTGACCGTCGGGCCGCCGAAGCTGCGTTCGAGAACAACGTTACGGCCCTTCGGACCCAGCGTGACCTTCACTGCGTTGGCGAGAATATTCACGCCTTCAACCATCTTGGCACGGGCGGAATCGCCGAACACGACGTCTTTAGCTGCCATATTCTAACTCCTTGAATTCTTGAGAATGAACCGGGACAAGTGATTACTTGTTGACAACGGCCATGATGTCTTCTTCGCGCATCACCAGCAGTTCGTTGCCGTCGACCTTGACGGTCTGGCCTGCGTACTTGCCGAACAGAACGCGATCGCCGACCTTGACGTCGAGCGCGATCAGGCCGCCCTTGTCGTCACGCTTGCCCGGGCCGACTGCCAGGATTTCGCCTTGATCCGGCTTTTCTGCTGCGGCTTCGGGGATCACGATGCCCGACGCGGTCTTGGTTTCCTGATCCAGACGCTTGACGATCACGCGATCATGCAAAGGACGAAGGTTCATGGATAGATCCTCTCTTGATTGGGACTGAAGAACGCTGAGGTATGCCGGCTGGCGCCGCCAACCAGCGGAGTTGTTAGCACTCTCGTGCGGTGAGTGCTAATTATATGGACGAGGGATTACAAATTCAAGAAGAGACGGAGGAAGACAGAATGATATCGCCCATGCGTCGGTCGGCGCGGTTCGCCGCCGACTTCGAAAAGGTCGGCAAGACAAAAATAACTCATTACAAACAATGACTTACTGATATGCAGTAGCTTGTGAGCACGGCGGGAAAGGCTCCGGGATGCCGCACTCCTCTCCAGATAGCGGCGTCTAGGTGAAATCCCGTAAGCGCCCGTCGTTCGGGGCCTGACGCATTCTCACCGCCCGATCCCGTCCCCACACATCGAAGCCAAGACCTGCGTTTTGCGCCGCGAGTCCCGTTCGCCAGTGGCGCCGATGCAAGCCACGTGACCGTGCAAATCGGCCAGCAACCCGGTGTCTGAAAAGCCCCGCATCCCGCTTCCGAATACTGTGCGATGACGCACAGGTATATCGGACCGCAATCGATAAGATCGACCCGAAATCGTAGATATCCGAAATAAACGGCGCGGAAGGCGAGCGTCCGTTTTCGGCTGTCATATGAACGCCAGACATCGTCACGACACGGCTCGGAACCCCGTTTCCCGATGGAACCGGATGCAGCCGGATACAGCCATTAAAGGTTGAATGATGACCAACGCCATCCATGCCGTCCGTCAGTTTCAGCCCTTCCTGGAGTATCTGCGGGAGGGAAAGCAAAGCCGCTCAGCGAGCACGCACGTCGAAAAGGCCGATCTGATGACGATCGAGCCGTCCAGTCACGTCGTGATTTCGCGGGAAGGCCGGCAGCGGCTGGCGGCCGAGAGTCAGACCGCGCAGCCGTTCGATTGGGAAATATAGGATTGATTGCGCCGCGTCTATGCGTCGCGGCCGTTTCGCACTTGCCGGGCGGCGACGAGCAGACCGACCGCGGCGCGCAGTTCCCTGCGCCCACGCGACACCCTCACTTCGTGGTCACCGACGCAACGGGCGAACCGCTTCCCCCGTCCGGCGCGTGCATGGCGCTCGTCTGCGCATCGCCGCCATCGCGGGCTGGCGCCACCCAGGCGGCGGGCGCCGCATTGTTCGCTGACGGACGGGCGGCGCTGTCCGTTGGCGTGCCCGGCGGCAAGGGTGGAAGCGTCGGCAATCCCGTCGGCAATCTCGTCGGTGCACTGTTGACAACGACGGGCGGCGGTTTGCGCGGCGCGGGTGCGGCTTTATCGCCTAGCGGCTTCCATCCTGTCGAAAGAACCGCCCGCTGAAGCAAAGCCTGAGCCTCCACGCTGCCGGCATCGATCGCCAGCGCCTGGTTGGAGAGTTTGAATACACAACTCCATATCTTGTCGTTTGCGCAGCTGTTCGCCACGCCTATCGCAACGTCCCGCTGGTTTTCCCGATCTTTGACGTCGCGTTGCATCCGCAATGCGTCAGGGTTGCCGGGTGCCAGCAACAGCGCGTCCGCCACGGCTGCTTTCGCCTGCGTCAGATCGTTTCGCGCGAAACCTGCCCTTGCGTCGCTCAACGCATCGGAGATCGTCCGATGCGACTGCGCGCCGCCCGGCGCGCGAGATGTGACTGGCTGCGCGATCCTGTCGACGGTGGGCTGGCCGTTGACGTCCGTCGAAGACACACTCTCTTTCGACGGCGGCAGGTACTGAGGTATCGGGCTGCTCGGTGCGTCCGCGCCTGCCGACAGTTCGCCGCCCTCGGTGTTCCGCGTATGGCCGTGCCCAAGCCACAGATAGCCGACCACGCCGAGCAGAACCAGGCCTGCCAGCGGTATCGCGCCCCGCGTGACGACCCAGCGATACACAGCTTGTGGCAGCGACGCGGGCACCACGTCCAGCGAAAATTCCGTCTCCCCTGCCCCTTGCCACACGACGTTCGGCGCAGCACATTCCGTCGGGTCGTCGACGACTGCGGGTGCCCGGCGAGTGTGCGCGGGGACAGCCCTCAATTGCGCCTGGGCACGCTTTGGCCGGTCGGCCTCGAGCGGGCGACTCACGCCGCAGTAGGGGCAGAAGTTGACATACTGGTACAGCACGCCGCCACACGTGGTGCACGGCGTCGGAAATCTCAAGGCGGGCGTCGTTTCGGCAGACATGCTTGAACCCCAACCAATTGTGCGCGATGCCATTTCGGCAGACTCGGCGTCGGACTGAAGACAGACCACAGAGTGAGCGGAACTCGCCATCCGCTTTCGCGGGAAAGCGGACAGCCCGGCCGCAGGGCCGGTAACTGCGCAACAGAGTGCTTTATCGCATGTCGTATCGGGCGACGGTGTTAGCTATCGCACATACGTTACGAACTTATAGAAGAGGACGAATCTAGCTCGGGACTTTTCATCGCCCTATGTGGGCGCAAGACGCTTTGCAGAAGAACCATCGCACCCGGGAAATGAAAAACGGCTGCCCCAAGAAAAACATGGCGGCCTTCCCGTCACAGAAGGTCGCCATGCTGCGCAGACGCCGGATCAATCGACAACAGAACGACGTATCGGCGTCCGCGTCACCGGGTGAGAACAGAAACTAGGTCAACGCATCAAACTCCGCTATCTACCCGCACGCCCGCGCGAATCGGCTCGACGACCACATGTGCCTCCTTCGGCAGCGCCCATTCCAGCCACCGCGCGCGATGCAGCACCACGAGCCCGAACGCCAGCGCCGCCAGCACGCCGAACGTCGCGAAGCCCATCTGATAGCTGCCCGTACCCTCCTTCGCGATGCCCATGATCACAGGCAGATAAAACCCGCCGATACCGCCTGCCGCACCGACGATCCCCGACATCAAGCCCGTCTTGCCCTTCCAGCGCTGCGGCACCAGTCGAAACGTCGCGCCGTTGCCCAAGCCGAAGCACACATACATCGCGATCAGCAACGCAATGCCAGCCGACATCGGCGGCATCCATGCCGCGAACAGGAAGTCGCACGCCGAAATCGCCGCGAGCAGAATCACCAGCGCACGCACACCCGAAATACGATCCGCGACCAGACCGCCGACAGGACGCACGAGCGCGCCAATGCAAGCCAGCAGCGACATGAAGAGCCCGGCTTCGAGACGCGGCATCTGATACAGCGAAATCAGCAGCGTCGTCACATACGACGACATGCCGACGAATCCACCAAACGTAATGCTATAGACCAGCATCACGACCCACGTATCGCCCTCGACGAGCACGCTGCGATAGTGCTTCGGCAGCACCGCGATCGCGAGCAGCGCGCCGAGCACGGGCAGCAGCAGCACGCCCGTCTTGCCCGCGCCGAACACGCCCGCATGCACGGCAACCACCAGCGCGACGAGACCCACCAGCGTCACGATGAAACTGCGCATCGCGCGCACGCCGCTACCCGACTTCTGTCCCAGATCCTTCGCCCAGAAGAACAGCGCGATAGCGGCAAGACCCAGGAGCGGCAGCGCTGCGCCCGCAGCCTTTGCCCAGCCGAAGTGATCCGCGAGCGCGGGGAACATGAAACCGTCCAGCACCGCACCGATGTTGCCCGCCGCCGCCAGCCCCAGCACCAGACCCTGCACTTTCGGCGGATAGTTGCTGCCCGCCATCGGCAGCGCAACGGCGAAGCTCGCGCCGCCGACACCGAGAAACACGCCCAGAATCAGCAGCAGCGTGTACGACGGCGTGCCGGGCATCAGCAGCAGCACGACGGAAGGAATCGCCGACAGCGCGATGCCCATCAGCGCAACACGTCGTCCGTCGCAAGCCTGATAGAGATTGCCGAGCGTCACGCGCAGGATTGCCGCGCCGAGCACGGGCACCGCGACGAGGAAGCCCAGTTCCGCGGGCGACATCGCGATGTCCTTGTGAATGAACGGCGCGAGCGGCCCGAACATCACCCAGACGGTGAAGCCGGTATCGAAGTAGAGGAAGCACGCAAGCAGCGCGCGCCAGTTACCGCTCGCAAGCGAATTCAGCAGGTTTTTCATGGGTCTCTCTCATTGAACGAAAACAGGGCTGATGCGTGAGGTCGAGCTAAGAACTAGGGGACAGCACGTTCGGTAGCGCGGGGCCGCGCAGACTGCGCGACGTGATGCGCCGGTTTTCGGGGCGCGCCGCGCCGCGACGATGGGTCGTCGCCGTCGCGATCAACGACGCTGTAGATCAGCGTGTCCATCTCTTTGATGATGTCGGCGAGCACCGTCGTGATGACGGCGAACTCGCGGCCATACGAGCCCGCGCGCGCCGCCGAAATGCGCGCATTCAACGCGACGATATTTGCCTGCATCGAGATGCTCGACAGCTGTTCCGCGATCGCGGCCTGACGGCGCTGCGTTGCCGCCTCGATGCCGCGCATCTCGTTCTGGTACGCAAGCGTGATGTCCTGCAGCAGTTCGAGCAGCGGCGTCGCCTGCGCGACAAGGGCATCGACATGCTCGCGCGCCATCTCGTCATTCGCCTCGACGCGCGCGACCGTTTCGTCCGTCAGCGCGATGAAGCGCTGCACGCGCTCATCCGCCTTGCGCGTGCCGTAATAAAGCTGCTGTAGCGCTTCCGAGAACACGCCGGGCAAATGATCATTGCCATTCACAAGCACGCGATGCGTCGCCGCAAACGTCGCGAGGCATTCGCGCGTGATGGCGAGCGCATTCATGTCGCCATGCGACGCAAGCAACACATGCAGCACGATGCGTTGCGAAAGCATGCGCTGACGGCCCGACAGATTGATCAGTTCGCCGATCGTCTGTCCGGACACTTCACTGCGCTGCGTGGTGATCTGCTCGTTCGTCATGCTGGATCGCGCCGATGCGCGCCTTTCGGTTGCGCAAAAAAAAAGCGTCCCGAAGCGCACGCGCGCCGCCCGATCGCATGGATCGAACGCTCCTCGCACGTTGCGTTTCGGGACGCCGTTGCCCCATCGGTCCGCTCGCATTGCGAGCGTCCCTGAAAAAACCGGAATTCGTTGCAGCCGCCATTGGCCACGCGGCGGATAACGCAATAGGTATGCCATCGGCGTGTTTTCGGCCGATGCATGCGTGGCGAAAGGGACTTGACGGTGCGCTTGCGAAGCGCGCAATCGCTTGCTGGACGGGGCGTGCGCGTGTTCCTGGATGGTTCGCGGTGCCTGCTGCCGTTACGTCCCGCCAATGAAAAAGCGCCCTGTTCAGGGCGCCTGTGCGCGCCTCAACGAAGCGCGCCGATGCTGTGGCGTGGTGCAGCGCACCACAGCCGTGCGCTCTGCGCTAGCGCCGGTCGGACCCGGAGACGACGTCGATCCACACCGCGAGCACGAGAATGCCGCCCTTCACGATCATCTGCCAGTACGAGTCGACGTCGAGCATCGACATGCCGTTATCGAGGCTCGCCATCACCAGCGCGCCGATCAGCGCGCCATACACGGTGCCCGAGCCGCCGCGCATTGAAGTGCCGCCAATAAAGCACGCCGCAATCGCATCGAGCTCCCCCATCGATCCCGCCGACGGTGAGCCCGCCGCCAACCGCGCCGTATTGATGAGGCCGCCGAACGCGCACATCAGCCCCATCAGCGCGAAGATCGCGAGCTTCACGCGGTTCGTGTTGACGCCCGACAGCCGCGTCGCTTCGAGATTCGATCCGACTGCATAGATGCGCCTGCCAAACACGGTTTGCGTCGCGATATACGTGAAGATGCCGAGCAGCGCGAGCAGTAGCAACACGGGCACGGGAATGCCGCCGTAACGGTTGAGCGTCGCGACGAACGCCAGCAGGATCAGGCCTGTCGCGACGATTTTCACGCCGTCCTGCCACAGCGGCACGACGCTCAGGTTGTAGTGCTGGCGCTTCTGCCGTTGCCGCACGGTCAATGCGGCGAGCAGCACGAACAGCACGACAGCGAGCGTGTCACCCGCAATACGCGGCAAGTAGCCCTGGCCGATGAAGACGAAGTCGTCGGACACGGGTGCGATCGTCGATCCGCCCGTCACGCCGAGCAACACGCCGCGATACGCGAGCATGCCGCCCAACCCGACGATGAACGACGGCACACGCAGATACGTCGACCACCAGCCGTTGAAAAGACCGATCGCGACGCCAAGCAGCATCACGACGGGCAACGTTGCCGCGAGCGGCCAGTGATGCGTGACGTTGAGTATCGCCGCGACGCCGCCGAGCAGGCCGAGCAGCGATCCGACGGACAGATCGATCTCGCCCGAGATGATGACGAATACCATCCCGCACGCGAGCATTCCCGTGATCGACATCTGCCGCAACAGATTGGACAGATTGCGCGGCGTGACGAACGCACCTTCCGTGAGAAACGAAAAGAACACCCAGATGACGGCGACGGCAAGCAGCAACGCGAGCAGCTTGTAGCGCGCGAACAGCTGTTTGACACGCTGTCCCGATGCGAGTGATGCGCCGTGTTTTGCGTGGCTATCGGAAGAAGTGAGATCAGGAGTCATGCGACGCTCGCCAGTTGAGTGGGGCCCTTGCCTTTCGTGTCCGCGTGCTTCGGGTTCGTCGCGATGGCGGCCGTGAGGATGTGCTCCTGCGTGAGACCGTCATTCACAAAATCGCCGCGCAACTCGCCTTCGCCGATCACGAGCACGCGATCGCTCACGCCGAGCACTTCCGTCAATTCCGACGACACCATGATGATGGACACGCCGCGCTTCGCGAGCGCGAACATCAGCTTGTAGATTTCGAACTTCGCGCCGACATCGACGCCGCGTGTCGGCTCGTCGAGAATCAGCACGGAGGGATCGGTGAGCAGCATGCGCGTGAGCACCGCCTTCTGCTGGTTGCCGCCCGAAAGGCTCGCAATCGACAGCATCGGCGACGCCGCGCGCACCGACAGCCGCTTCATTTCCGAGTTGATCGTGTCGAGTTCGGAAGCAGTATCGATGCGCCCGCCTTTCGCGAAGCGTTGCAGCACGGCGAGCGTGATGTTGTGGCCGACGCCCAGCTGCGGCACGATGCCGTGACGCTTGCGGTCTTCCGGCACCATCGCGATGCCCGCCGCGATGGCATCGGCGGGTGCGCGGATTTTCAGACGCTTGCCGCCCATCCATACTTCGGCTTCGCTCACGCCCGGATAGGCGCCGAAAATCGCCTGCATCAACTCCGTGCGTCCCGCACCGACCAGTCCTGCGACGCCGAGTATTTCACCCTTGCGCAACGCGAACGACACATCGTCGACACGCTTGCGGTTCGTGTTGGTCACGTCATAGCAGCTGACGTTGCGCGCCTCGAAGATCACGTCGCCGATCTCATGCGGTTCGCGCGGAAACAGATTCGTGATCTCGCGTCCGACCATCATCGCGATGATGCGATCGGTCGTCAGTTGCTTCATCGGTTGCGTGCCGACGTGCTTGCCGTCGCGTATCACCGTAATTGTGTCGCACACCGCTTCCACTTCATCGAGCTTGTGCGAGATATACACGCAAGCCACGCCGCGCTTTTTCAGATCGCGCACGATGTCGAGCAGAATCTTCGTTTCCGCAGCCGTCAGCGACGAAGAGGGCTCGTCGAGTATCAGCAATCGCGCCTGCTTGTTGAGCGCTTTGGCGATTTCGATCAGTTGCTGATGCCCGCCGCCGTAGTTCATCACCGGCTGTGCGACGTTGATGCCGGTGATATTCAGCTCGCGCAGCAGTTCGTCGGCGCGCTGATACATCGCCGCGTAATTCATGCGGCCGCCGGGCAGCGTGATTTCGTTGCCGAGGAAAATGTTCTCGGCCACCGACAATTGCGGCACCAGCATCAGCTCCTGGTGAATGATGACGATGCCTGCGCGTTCGGTATCGCGAATGTTTTGCGCGACGAGCGGCTTGCCGTCCCAGAGGATTTCGCCGGACCACTCGCCATGCGGATAGACGCCGGAGACGATCTTCATCAGCGTCGATTTGCCTGCGCCGTTCTCGCCGCACAGTCCGACGCATTCGCCGGGCGCGACGACGAGATCGATGCCGTCGAGCGCCTTCACCCCGGCAAACGATTTGGCGATGCCGCGCAATTCCAGAAGCGCTTGTGCCATGCGTGATGTCCTGGATGGATGAAAGATGCGCGAGCGCTTCTGTTTGTAACGATCGGAAGCGCCCGTGCCCGCTATCAGTTGCCAGCCAGTTGCGCCTGCGTATAGAAGCCGTCCTTGATCACGACATCGACGTTGCTCTTGGTGAGCAGCGTGGGTTGCAGCAGCACGGTATCGACCTGCTTCTTGCCGTTGTCGTACTTCGCGTTGTATGCGGGCTTGTCGCCCTTCGCGAGATCGACGGCGAGCTTGGCCGCTTCGCCTGCGATCAGCTTCAGCGGCTTGTAGACGGTCATGGTCTGCGTGCCTGCGATCACGCGCTTCACAGCCGCAAGGTCCGCATCCTGGCCGGACACGGGCACCTTGCCTGCCATCTTCTGTGCGGCGAGTGCCTGGATCGCGCCGCCTGCCGTGCCGTCGTTCGACGCGACGATCGCATCGATCTTGTTGTTGTTCGCGGTCAGTGCGTCTTCCGTGATGCGCAGCGCGGTCGCCGCGCTCCATTCGGGGACCCACTGCTGGCCGACGATCTTCACGTCGCCGCGATCGATGGCGGGCTTGAGCACCTTCAACTGCCCTTCGCGCAGCATCTTCGCGTTGTTGTCGGTCGGCGCGCCGCCGAGCAGGAAGTAGTTGCCTTTGGGCTGCGCGTTAAATACGCCTTGCGCCTGGAGTTCACCGACCTTCTCGTTGTCGAACGAGATATAGGCATCGACGTCGGCATCGAGAATCAGCCGGTCATACGACACGACCTTGATGCCAGCCTTGTGCGCTTCGGCGACGACATTGCCCAAGGTCTTCGAATTGAACGGCACGATCACGATTACGTCGACGCCGCGCGAGATCAGGTTCTCGATCTGCGAGATTTGCCGGGCTTCGCTCGCGTCTGCGGATTGCACGGAGACTTTCGCGCCGAGCTTCGTCGCTGCGGCGACGAAATAGTCGCGATCGCGCGACCAGCGCTCGACGCGCAGATCGTCGATACAGAAGCCGATTTCGGGCTTGTCCTTGCTCGCATGCGCGAGCGGGGCAACCATCGTCAGGCCGGCGGCCATTGCGGCGCAAACGAGGGAACTCAATACGGAACGACGCATTGCAGATTTCATGTCTCACTCCATTTAGGGTTGCGTGCAGTTTCGAATGCGAGAGAGTCGAACCGCCGTCTTAACCTCAGGGTGCGCTGCGAATACCTGTTCGCAGCGTCAATTTTGGAAGCTGCCCCGTTTTTGTTCGCACGACAGCGTGTGCCGTGCGCGCCGGCGGAGCAATTGCGAAATCTACCGGCGCTGCTAACGTTTTTTCGTGCCTTTGCTTTGCCTATTTGGCGGCTGAGTAGATTGCCTGATTGACGATGTTCTCCAGACGCTCTTGCTGTCCGCTGACATGACGCGGCGCGATGTTTCGCTGCACTGCATCGCTTGCCAGCGATTCGAGCGAATAGCCGCCCGCCAGCACCTTACGGCCGAAATCGCTGTCCCAGCCCGCATAGCGTTGCTGCTTGAACGCGCCCAGGCGGTCGTTCTCGACGAGATGAGCGGCACGCTCCAGCGCGACGGCGATCACGTCGATAGCACCGATATGGCCGTGCACCAGGTCTTCGGGATCGATACTCTGGCGGCGGACCTTGGCATCGAAATTCATGCCGCCCGTCTCAAAGCCGCCGTTGCGGAGGATCTCGTAGAACGCGAGCGTGAGTTCTTCAGCACTATTTGGGAACTGGTCTGTATCCCAGCCGTTTTGCGCGTCGCCACGATTCGCGTCGATGCTGCCGAAGATGCCGAGCGCGAATGCATTGGCGATTTCGTGGTGAAACGAATGACCGGCGAGCGTCGCGTGATTGGCTTCGATGTTCACGCGGATTTCGTCCTGCAAGCCGAATTGCGTGAGAAAGCCGTGGACTGTCGCGACGTCGTAGTCGTATTGATGCTTGGTCGGTTCTTGCGGTTTCGGCTCGATCAGCAGCGCGCCCTTGAAGCCCAGTTTGTGTTTGTGCTCGACGACCATGCTCATGAAGCGGCCGAGTTGCTCGCGCTCGCGTTTCAGGTCGGTGTTGAGCAGGGTTTCGTAGCCTTCGCGGCCGCCCCATAGCACGTAGTTCTCGCCGTTCAGGCGCTGGGTTGCTTCGAGCGCGTTGAGTACCTGGGTTGCGGCGAAGGCGAATACATCCGGGTTCGGATTGGTGGCTGCGCCCGCTGCGTAGCGTGGATGCGAGAAGAGGTTTGCGGTGCCCCATAGCAGCTTGACGCCCGTTTGCTCCTGCTTGCGCGCGAGCACGTCCGTCATTGTCTTGAAGTTGTTCACGTAGCTTTTGATGCTGTCGCCTTCGGGGGCTACGTCGGCGTCATGGAACGTGTAGAACGGGGTGCCGAGTTTCTGGAACAGTTCGAACGCGTTATCGGCCTTGGCATGTGCCATTTCTAGCGGATCGCCCGAGCGATGCCATGGACGCTCGAACGTGCCTGGTCCGAACATGTCTGCGCCGGGCCACACGAACGTATGCCAGTAGCAGACGGCCAGACGCAGATGGTCTTCCATGCGCTTGCCGAGCACCAGTTTGTCCTTGTCGTAATGGCGATAGGCGAACGGGTTGTCCGTGTGCGGACCCTCGTAGCGGACGGCGGGCAAATGTTCGAAGTAAGGCATGCGCGTCTCCTTTTGTGTTTTCCATTGAATGCCAGTGCTGCTGGCTTGATGTGACGTCATGCTGACGCGTGCTCGTTTTCGCGGCAATTGCGAAATTCGCCAGCGGGAGTGGTGATTCTTGGTAGTGGCTGGCGCCACGGGGTGGGGGGGCCTAGAATTGGCGCGATGGGTTTGGGTCTGGTTTGGTCTGGTTTGGTTTGGTTTGGTTTGGTTTGCCAGGGTTTTCACTGGCATCCGCGAATTGTTAGCTTGCTTCAGGCGTCGCCCCTGTGCGGGGCGGCACCTACTTTTCTTTGCC
>NZ_JAGUUD010000038.1:0-65524 GCF_020177535.1 Paraburkholderia sp. XV
AAAGAAAAGTAGGTGCCGCCCCGCACAGGGGCGACGCATGAAGCACGCTAACAATGCGCGGATGCCAGCGCAAAGGCCAGAACAACCAATTCGCGGATGCCAGCGCAAAGCCCAGAACAACCAATTCGCGGACGCCAGCGTACAGTCCAGAACAACCAAACCGCGGCTACCAGCGCAAAGCCCAGAACACCACCCGGCAACGCACAAAGCTACAAACCACCACCAGCGTCGCAGACAAAAACACCTCAAATCTCTATCTTCGTCCCAAGCTCAACAACGCGATTCGCGGGAATACTAAAAAAATCAGTCGGCTTCGCAGCATTCTGATGCATCCATGCAAACACCCGTTCACGCCACACGGACATGCCTGGCAACTGCGTCGGCACGACCGTCTCCCTCGCGAGAAAGAACGACGTGTCCATCAACTCAAACGACATATCGTGCGACACGCTAATCTGCTCGAGCACAGCCTTCACATCAGGCGTCTCATTGAACCCGTACGCCGCCTTGACGAGAAAAAGCCCGCCGCTAACATCCTTCACCGTCAAACGGTCCTTATCCTCGACATAAGGAATATCCCGCGTGATGAACGTCAGAAAAATGGTCCGCTCGTGCAGCACCTTGTTGTGCTTGAGATTATGCAAAAGGCTCACAGGAACGAGGGTCGCGCTCCCCGTCAGATAAATGGCCGTGCCCGACACGCGATGCGGCGGATGCGCAAGCAGTCCTTGCACGAAAGGCATCAACGGAATACCGTCGGCCGCCGTGCGCTCCTTCACGATCATGCGCCCCTTGAACCATGTCATCAGCAGGAAGAACAACAACGCGCCGATGCCGAGCGGCAACCACCCGCCCTCCGCCACTTTCAGCAGATTCGCCCCGAAGAACCCAAGGTCGACCACCAGCAACGCACCAATGATCAGCGCCACGACGCCCTTGTTCCAGTTCCACACCTTCACCATCACGACGCTCGCGAGTATCGTCGTGATCACCATCGTCGCCGTCACGGCAATCCCATAGGCCGCAGCCAGATTGTCCGAGCTCTTGAACGCAATGACGATGCACAGAATGATGAACAGCAGCATCCAGTTGACGACGGGCACATAGATCTGCCCGATCGCCAGCTCCGACGTGTGCAGAATCTTCATGCGCGGCACGTAGCCGAGCTGGATCGCCTGGCTCGTCAGCGAATACGCGCCCGAGATCACCGCCTGAGAAGCAATCACCGTCGCAACCGTCGACAGCACGACCAGTGGCAGCAGCGCCCAGTCAGGCGCAAGCAGATAGAACGGATTTTCGATCGCCTGCGGGTTGTGCATCAACAGCGCGCCCTGGCCGAAGTAGTTCAGCACCAGCGACGGCATCACGAGCGAATACCAGGCGCAACGAATCGGCGCCGCGCCGAAATGTCCCATGTCGGCGTACAGCGCCTCCGCGCCCGTCAGCACCAGCACGACCGAGCCGAGCACCACGTAGGCCTGCAGCAGGTGCGCCGACATGAACGAGAACGCGTAGTACGGATTGAGCGCCTTGATCACTTCCGGCGCCTGCACGATATGCGACAGGCCGAGCACCGCGAGCGTCACGAACCACAGCACCATGATCGGGCCGAACAGCCGGCCGACCATCGCCGTCCCGTGACGCTGGATCCAGAACAGCAGCACGAGAATCACCATCGTCAGCGGCAGCACCAGATGCGAGAGCTTCGGCGCGGCAAGCTCCAGACCTTCGACAGCCGACATCACCGAAATGGCCGGCGTGATCACGGCATCGCCGTAGAACATGCAGGCGCCGAAAATGCCGAGCATCATCAGAAGGCCGGCTGCCCGGCTCTTCGTGTCGAACGAACGCAGCGACAACGCCATCAGCGCGAGCACGCCGCCCTCGCCGTTGTTGTCGGCGCGCATCACGAACATCACATACTTGATGCTGACGACCACGATGATCGCCCAGAACAGCAGCGAGATGACGCCGAGAATGGAACTTTCTGTAAGGGGAATGCCGTGGGAGGGGCTGAAGGCTTCTTTCAGCGAATACAGGGGGCTTGTGCCGATATCCCCGAAAACCACGCCGATCGCAGCGACTGCAAGCGAGGGCAACGGCTGCTTGGGGACGTGAGAGTTGTCTGTCATAAACGCGAAAAGAATCCGTTCCTGAGCGGCAAAAACGATCGCTATTCTAAAGAATATAGGCGACAAAGCCCACCATCAGGCCCGTTGTGCAGACGCCACGCGAGCGGGCCGCGCCGCCGCAATGTTGCATCACGCCCTTGGCCAGCATGCGTTTGCCCCTGTCAAGGGCTGATTTGTCAAATTCTTCCGATTTGATCATGCCCGTCAAATAGTCCGGGCGGACATACAAAAACGGAGCCTCGAGGGCTCCGCTTTTATTCGCAGCACCCGCCATCGACACGCGCGACGGCGGCTGGATGCTAGCTGGCGTCCGTCGAACGCTCCTGACCGCGTTTGATCCACGCGCTCAGATTGTGCGGGCGCACCGTGTCCCATTCCTCGAACGGCTGATGGATCCACGGGTTGGTCGCGAGATACTGAACGTGATAGTCCGGCTTCACCTTCGAGCACGCCTTCCACCACAGCACCGCCGAACGCACCGACGTGATCGCGGGATAACGCTCCTTCAGATGCTGCTGCACGCGCGCGAGCGTCACGCCGGAATCGACGAGGTCGTCGACCAGCAATACGTTGCCCGACAGTTCGCCGCGCGTCATCGTGATGTATTGCGCGATATCCAGGTCGCCCTGCTCCGTGCCCGCCGCTTCGCGGTACGAACTCGTCGCGAGAATCGCGAGCGGCAGATCGTAGATGCGCGAGAGCTGATCGCCGACCCGCAGACCGCCGCGCGCGAGGCACAGGATCTTGTCGAACTTCCAGCCCGATTCGTGGACGGTGAGCGCAAGCATCTCGATCAGCCGGTGATATTCGTCCCAGCCGACCCACAGGTTGCGCTCGTCGTTGCGCGGGTCCTTCATTTCAATCATGGGTACACCCTGGATCATGCTTAAACCTTGAACGGGTGACGCAGAAGAATGGTTTCGTCGCGGTCCGGACCCGTCGACACCATGTCGATCGGCACGCCTGCCACTTCCTGCACGCGCGACAGATACGCCTGAGCGTTCGCGGGCAGCTTGTTCCATTCCTTGATACCGACCGTGCTTTCCTGCCAGCCGCCGAACGTTTCGTACACCGGCTCGCAACGCGCGACTTCGGACGCGCCGCGCGGCAGGATGTCGGCGTCCTTGCCGTCGATCGTGTAGCCGACGCACAGTTTCACTTCGTCGAGGCCGTCGAGCACGTCGAGCTTCGTGATGCACAGGCCCGACACGCCGTTGATCTGGATCGAGCGGCGCAGCGCGGCGGCATCGAGCCAGCCGGTGCGGCGCGGGCGGCCCGTGACCGAGCCGAATTCCTTGCCGACCTTCGCCAGCGTCAGGCCGACTTCTTCCTGGCGGTTGGCGTTGTCGGCGTCATACAGTTCGCTCGGGAACGGGCCCGAGCCGACGCGCGTGCAGTACGCCTTCGTGATGCCGAGAATGTAGTTCAGCTTCTGCGGACCGATGCCCGCGCCCGCCGTCGCCGCGCCAGCGACGCAGTTGCTCGACGTGACGAACGGGTAGGTGCCGTGATCGATGTCGAGCAGCGTGCCTTGCGCGCCTTCGAACAGCAGGTTGTTGCCCGCGGCGTTCTCGTCGTACAGACGGCGCGAGACGTCCGTGACCATGGGCTTCAGACGATCTGCGTAGCTCAGCATCATGTCGAGCGTCTGTTGATAGTCGACAGCCGGCGCGCCGAGATATTGCGTGAGCACGAAGTTGTGGAAATCGAGGTTGGCGCGCAGGCGTTCAGCGAAGGCCTTCGGCTCGAACAGGTCTTGCACGCGCAGGCCACGGCGCGCCACCTTGTCTTCGTAGGCCGGGCCGATGCCGCGACCCGTCGTGCCGATCTTGCCGGCGCCGCTGCGTGCTTCGCGGGCCTGGTCGATGGCGACGTGGTACGGGAGGATCAGCGTGGTGGCTTCGGAGATGAAGAGACGCTTTTGCACGTCGACGCCGGCCGATTCCAGCTCTTCGATTTCCTTGAACAGCGCTTCAGGCGACAACACGACGCCATTGCCGATGTAGCACGCGACGCCCGGGCGCATGATGCCCGACGGAATCAGACGCAAGATGGTTTTCTTGCCGCCGATGATGAGCGTATGACCGGCGTTGTGACCGCCCTGGAAACGAACGACGCCTTGCGCGTGGTCCGTCAGCCAGTCAACGATCTTGCCCTTGCCTTCATCACCCCACTGGGTACCCACGACGACGACATTGCGCCCAGGGTTCACATTCACTGCGCTGGCAGACATGTTGTTTCTTAAGCTGGTTAAAAACGTATTTTACCTATGTTCGCGAAAGGTTCCGGATTTTTTCACGGACTGATCCCGGGATTTTTCCCGAAATTTCCTTTTGCACTCAAAGGCATGGGAGCGGCGAGCCGCTGTGGGCCGGCCGCGCGCGGCACGGAGCGGCCACGCGTTCGATGGTTGCGGCGTCACGTTTCACATGACGCGACCGGCCTTCACGGCATCACGACTTCGATTCGACGACCCACTGACCGTTGCGCTCGACCAGCACGCGGTCACACGCGAATTCATCGAGCGCATGGTCGTGGCCCGGCAGCGCCTGGATCACGACTTCGCCCGCATCGCGCAGCGCGGCGACGCTCGTGCGCAACGCATCGTCGTGCTGCCAGGGTGCGAGGATCGCGCTGCTGCGCGCCTCGATGGGCGAGATGCGCGCGACTTCGCGCAAATCCAGCGAAAAGCCCGTTGCCGCGCGGGCGCGGCCGTATGCCTGCCCAACCTTGTCATAGCGGCCACCGCGCGCGACGGCATTCGGCACGCCATCGACGTAGGCCGAGAACATCACGCCGCTGTGATACGCATAGCCGCGCAGGTCGGCCAGATCGATCATGACTTCCGCGCCGTCGACCTGTTGCGCGAGGAACGCGAGGTCGTCGAGCGCCCGCGCGATTTCCGGCGCGTTCGGCAGACGCGCGCGCGCTTCTTCGAGCACGGACGCGTCGCCGTAAAGCGTGGGCAGCGCGCGCAGCGCGTCGCGCGTGACAGGTGTGAGGTTCGCCGTCAGTTCGTTCAGCAGCGGCACGTCCTTGCCCGCGAGCGCTTCGGCGAGCGCTTCGTAACGCGCCTCGCCGAGCGACGAGGCCGCCGGCTCGCCGTCGATCAGCGCGCCAAGCACGGCGGCGTGACACAGATCCAGACGCACGCGGCCCAGTCCCGCGAGATGCAGCGCGTCGAGCATCAGTTGCTGAATTTCCAGATCCGCTTCGAGACCCGCATGACCGTAGATTTCGCCGCCGATCTGGATCTGCTCGCGCGTTGCGTGCAAGCCGCGCGGACGCGTATGCAGCACGTTGCCCGCGTAGCACAGGCGCGTCACGCCCTGGCGGTTCAGCAGATGCGCGTCTATGCGCGCGACCTGCGGCGTGATGTCGGCGCGCAGGCCGAGCGTGCGGCCCGATAGCTGATCGACGAGCTTGAAGGTGCGCAGGTTCAGGTCGCTGCCGCCGCCCGTCAGCAGCGATTCCAGGTATTCGAGCAGCGGCGGCATGACCATCTCGTAGCCGTACGCGCGAAAACGGTCGAGCAGCCGGCGACGCAGTTCTTCGATCTTGCGTGCCTCGGACGGCAGCACGTCGGCAATATTCTCGGGGAGTAACCAGGTCGACATCGATACAGTCCTACGACGGTGAATCCGGCGTCATGGCGAACGCCGTTGGAAATTGGGATGATGCGCGGTGCGCGGAATCTCGATGCCCGCTTCGGGCTTCGTCGCGGGAAGCCGGCGACGTATCAGCGCGCCGATCCGACGGCCAGACCAGGCGGCATTCAACGCGCCCGGCGCATCGCGCGTACTGCGCGCAGTGTCCGGATACGGACGCCACCTCGTGAGTGCCGCCCGGTATCGCATGGCGCCCGCTCAGGTCGCGATCAGCAGCAACAGCAACCCGAGCACCATGACGATCAGCCCGCCGATCCGGATGTGGTGCGGCGGGCGCTCCGCTATTCTACGAAACGTGTCGCGCCAGGCGCTCGGAAACACGAACGGGAACATCCCCTCGATGATCAGCATCAGTGCGATCGCGAGCAACAACGAGCCGGCTATGTCCATGCGATGAGGCCGCCGCGATCCGTATGCCGCGGCGTTCCAGTTATCAGTGTTTGCGCGCGCCCGTCGACGCGCCGGAAGACGATTGAACGGCGGCGGCTGCGCCGTCCGGCCCGCGCATGAAGCGGAAGAAATCGTTGCTCGAGTCGACGACCATGACGTCGCCGGGTTTGAAGCTGTTCTTGTACGCCTGCATGCTTTGGTAGAACTGATAGAACTGCGGGTCGCTGCCATACGCCTCGGCGGCAATCGACGCAGCCTTGCCGTCGCCCTCGCCCCTGGTGGCCTGCGCCTGCTTGTAGGCGTCGGCGAGCACCGCCTGCTGCTGTTGCGCAGCGTCCGCCTTGATCCTGTCCGCTTCGGCTGCGCCGTCCGCGCGCTCCTGGTTGGCTACCTGCTGGCGCGCGGCAATCATACGCTTGTAGACGGAATCGGCCATCGCAGCCGGGAAATCCAGCCGCGTGAACTGCACGTCGACGACGTCGACGCCCAGCGACGCTGCGCCCTTCTTCATGCCGTCGCGCGCCTCAGTCGCGATCGCGTCCTGTTTCGCGAGCGCATCGGTCAGCGAATACTTCGCAAACGCATCGCCGAGCGCGCCGCGCGTGAGCAGCGCGAGCCGGTCAGGCAGGCTTTGCACGTCGCCCCTGGTTTCCGTAACGAGCTTCACGGGGTCGGACACACGGAATTTGACGACGGGATTCACCAGCAGATCCGTTTTATCGGACGTGGTGTAACGGTCTTCGTCGGGTGCATCGAACGACTGGATACGGGCGTCCACCGATGTCACCGTCTGTAGCGGCGGCGGCAGCTTCACGTGCAGACCGGGGCCCGCGAGCGTCGGCGCGGCGTCGCCGCGCGCGGAGACGACGGCCATATGGCGCGGATCAACGACGTATACCATCGACGACGCTGCGAACAGCACGATCACGACGGCCACGACGAGCGCAACGATTTTGTTCATGTTCGCGCTCCTTATTGCAGATCGTCTTCGCGGCCGCGGCTGCGGAACGAATCACGCGAACGGAAGGCGTCGCTCGCGGCGGCCGCCTGACTGGCGCTGCTGACGGGCGCGGCGGGCGGCGTGATGATCGTGGGCGTGTTGCCGCCCTGCGCCGCCGCTTGCGCACCCTGCGCATTCTGCGCGGGCTGCGCAGCCTGCCCCGCCGACGCGGCGCTGGCCGCGGCCGATTCGGCCACGCGCTGACGCGTCTGCTCGACGAGCTTGTCGAGCGGCAGGTACAGCACGTTGCTGCCCGACTTGCTGTCGACGAACACCTTCGTCGTGTTCGAGTAGATTTGCTGCATCGTTTCCAGGTACATACGTTCGCGGATCACGGCAGGCGCCTTCGAATACTGCGCATAGACTTCCTTGAAGCGCTCGGCGTCGCCTTGCGCCTGCGCGACGACGCGTTCGCTGTAGGTCTTCGCGTCGTCGATCATGCGCTCGGCTTCCGCCTTCGTGCGCGGCAGCAATTCGTTCGCGTAGGCTTGCGCGTCGCGCTTGGCGCGCTCGCGATCCTGACGCGCCTTTGCGGCGTCGTCGAACGCGGACTGCACCTGATCGGGCGGCTGCACGCTCTGGATCGTCACGCCCGTGACGGCCAGCCCCGTGCGAGATTCGTCCAGGGAATGCTGGATGGCTTCCGTCAGTTGCGCGCGGATGGCCTCGCGGTCCTGATAGAGGATGTCGTTCGTGCTGCGCGAGCCGACGATCTGCCGCACGGCTGCCTGCGCGGCCTGGGTGACGCTCTGATCAGGGTCGGCGCTGCGGAACAGATAGTCGGTCGGCTTGCGGATCTGGTACTGGACGGCAAAGCGCACGTCGACGATATCGGCGTCGTGCGTGAGCATCGACGCGTCCTTCACGTTCGCGAGACGCACCACGTTGTTGCGGCCGATCTCGACCGAGCGCACCTGGCCGACGTTGACGGTTTCATGGGATTCGAACGGATACGGCAGACGCCAGTGCACGCCCTGCCCGACCGTGCCGCGCAGCTCACCGAGGCGCAGCACCACGGCCGCCTGGTTGTCCTGCACGACGAACACGCCGCTGCCGAGATAGATCGCAATCAGCACGCCGATGATGATGCCGACGCCGATGCGCGCGCCGCGCCCGTTATCCGGACGCGGACCGCCGCCACCCTTGCGGCCGAACATGCGCGACAGACGCCGGTTGAAGTCGCGCCACATTTCGTCGAGATCAGGCGGACCTTCGCTGTCCTTGCCGTTGGGCGGACGCTTCGAATCGTTCAGACGCTGGCGATCGCCATTGCCTTCCCCCCGGCCCCAGCGCGGGTCGTTCAGCGACAACATGCCGCGCAGACGCAGCCAGATACTCCGCTCGTTGTAATCGTTCACCTGTGTTCGTTCACCAGAGTAGACAGCGGGTCAATGCAATTGGAACGGGTCAGCGCCCGTGTCTGGGATCTTGCGGTCTTCGCGGTGGTCTTCGCCTGCATCATCGCGTTGCTCTTGATGAAGTGCCGCCGCTTCCGGGCCTCCCTCCGACAGTAAACCGTCGGACTCCGGCAGATGTTCGGCAGTTGCGATTTCGGCGATGGCAGCGCGCAGTGTGTCCAGCCCTTGCCCCGTGCGCGCGCTCAAAAAGACGCGCGAAATATTACCATACTCGTCCCGCTCGACCGCGTCGCCACGGGCCGCCAGTTCAGGCACGGCGTCGATCTTGTTGAACACCAGCACCTGCCGGATCGTGTCCGCGCCGATCTCGCGCAGCACATCGTTGACCTGATCGATCTGATCGAGCCGCACTGCGCTCGATGCGTCGACCACGTGCAACAGCAGGTCCGCGTGAATGGTTTCCTCCAGCGTGGCGCGGAATGCGGCCACCAGTTGGTGAGGCAACTCGCGGATGAATCCTACGGTGTCCGAGACGACGATCTGCCCGATATCTTCGCCGAGATACACGCGGCGGGAAGTAGTGTCGAGCGTGGCGAACAGCTGGTCGGCGGCATAGGCCTGCGCCTTGGTCAGCGCGTTAAACAGCGTCGACTTGCCCGCGTTCGTGTAACCGACCAGCGACACCGACATCGTGCGATTACGCGCCCGCGCGCGCCGCTGCGTCCCATGCTGCCGGCGCAGCTTGTCGAGCCGCCCCTTGAGCATCTTGATGCGCTCGCCGATCAGCCGGCGGTCGGTTTCGAGCTGCGTTTCACCCGGGCCGCGCAGGCCGATACCGCCCTTTTGCCGCTCCAGGTGAGTCCACGCGCGAATCAGCCGCGTGGCGAGATATTGCAACTGCGCGAGTTCGACTTGCAGCTTGCCTTCGTGACTGCGCGCACGCTGCGCGAAGATATCGAGAATCAGGCTGGTACGGTCGACCACGCGTCTGTTAAGCGTGCGCTCCAGATTGCGCTGCTGCGCCGGCGCAAGTGCATGGTTGAAGATGACGATGTCGATGTCGTTCGCCTCGCAAGCGAGGCGCAACTCCTCGGCCTTGCCGCTACCGACGAACATGGCGGCATCGGGACTGGCACGGCGACCGGTGAGCGTGACGGCTGGATGGGCACCCGCGCTTTGCGCGAGCAGGCTGAGTTCTTCGAGACTGGCTTCGAAATCGATCTTACCGAAGTCGATGCCGACAAGCGCTGCGTTGATCAAATTGGTGGATGTCAAAATGAAGCGGCCGGGCTGTGTCGCCTGCGGACGACGCTCGACCGGCCGCGACGAGAGGTTAGGACGATTCGGAATCGGGGTGGAAATTCACCGGACGGGCAGGCACGACAGTCGAGATAGCGTGCTTGTAGACCATCTGGGTCACCGTATTCCGGAGCAACACGACGTACTGGTCGAACGATTCAATGTTCCCTTGAAGCTTGATGCCGTTGACCAGATAGATCGAGACCGGCACGTGCTCTTTACGCAGTGCGTTCAAAAACGGGTCTTGTAACAATTGCCCTTTGTTGCTCATAGCAAACTCCGTGTTTTTTTGCAGGTTGACTTTATTGCCGGCGAAGAAAAAGAAATCCGCCGTCAATCGCTACACTATAGCCGATTTTTATTGACCAGCGCTGCGCCTGGCCTTTCGGCCAGGACCCAATGTACATGCGGGTTTCAGCCCGGATTTCAAGCCTGGAACCGGCCTGCGTTGCCGGTCTGATTCAGCCCTTGTCCGCGTACGGATTCGTCGTCGATCGAAACTCTATTCGCAATGGAGTGCCCGTCAGCCCGAAAGTTTCCCGGAAGCGGTTTTCGAGGTAGCGCTTGTACGTATCGGTCACGGCGTCGAGCGCGTTGCCGTGAATCACGATGATCGGCGGATTTTGTCCCCCTTGGTGCGCGTAGCGCAGTTTTGGACGCACGGGACCGCGGCGGCGCGGCTGCTGGAACTCCACGGCTTCGATCAGCGCGCGCGTAAGCTTCGGCGTCGGCAGCTTCGTCATTGCAGCCTTGTAGGCGTCGTCGACGGAGCGCATCAGCGGGCCGATGCCGGTCTTTTCCGCTGCAGAAATGAAATGGAACTTCGCGAAGTCGAGGAATTTTAGCTTGCGCTGAAGATCCGCTTTGGTGCGCTCACGCACATGCGGATCGAGCCCGTCCCACTTGTTCACGCCGACCACGAGCGCCCGCCCCTGCTCGACGACGAAGCCCGCGATGTGCGCATCCTGTTCCGAAATGTCCTGCCGTGCGTCGAGCAGAAGAATCACGACATTGGCGTCGGAAATCGACTGCAGCGTCTTCACGACCGAGAATTTTTCGATCGCCTCGAACACCTTGCCGCGTTTGCGCAGGCCGGCCGTATCGATCAGCGTGTATTTTTTGCCCTGCCGTTCGAAGTCGATGTAAATCGAGTCGCGCGTGGTGCCCGGCATGTCGAACGCGATCACGCGGTCTTCGCCGATCAGCGTGTTCACGAGCGTCGACTTGCCGACATTCGGCCGCCCGACGATCGCGATCTTCACACCATGCTGCGCCTTCTCGTCTTCACTCTCTTCCGGCTGGCCGGCGTACGCGACGTCGAGCGCCTCGTTGATCATTTCGGTGACGCCGTCGCCGTGCGCAGAGGAAATCGCGCGCGGGTCGCCGAGGCCCAGCTCGTAGAAGTCGGCGGCCACCGACGAGTATTTCATCCCCTCGGCCTTGTTGACGACGAGGAAGATCGGCCGGCCCGTCTTGCGCAGATAGTCGGCGATCGACTTGTCCTGCGGCGCAAGGCCGTTGCGGCCGTCGACGATGAACACGATGATGTCCGACTCTTCGACTGCCTGGCGCGTCTGCCGCGCCATCTCGTACAGAATGCCGTCCTTCGCGACGGGTTCGAAGCCGCCTGTATCGACGACGAGATACGGGCGCTCGCCGCCGACCCGGCCTTCACCGTAGTGACGGTCGCGCGTTAGGCCGGGCAAATCGGCGACGAGCGCATCGCGCGAACGCGTGAGCCGGTTGAACAGCGTGGATTTCCCCACATTGGGGCGCCCGACGAGGGCAATAACGGGTTTCATCAGATCTTGTTCACAGTGAGGCGCGGGATCGAACGGTCGATCTGCCGCGCTGGCAACGCCATGCGGCCGTTGCACGGCTGCGTTTGACGAAAATTATCACGAATTCGACCCATTTCGAACGCGCGGAGCTTGCGCGTGCGAACGGATTTCAGGTTGGCTGCCTGCGTGGGTCCGCCAGGTGGCTCGCACGGACCCGATCGGCGCCGCGTGGATCGGCGCGTACGGAATGACCGCCTGTGCAGCCCGGCTGGCGGTCCCGATGACGTGGCGGCCTGTTCCAGCCGCGCTCGCGCCCGATCAGGACCGGGACGCCATCAAAAAAGTGCGGCCGGCAAAGCCGGCCAGCATTCACCGCACGACGCGCCGCCCTGGACGCACCGTACAGCCTAACTACGTTTTAACGCGGACGGAACCCGTACAGATCGCCGTCGTGCGTCTGCACGATCAGCGTGTCGCCCGCCAGCACGGGCGCAGCCGTAATCGCGCTGCCGTCCGTCTTCGCACGGGCGACAAAGGTGCCATCGTCGCGCGACAGGAAGTGCACGTAGCCCTGATAGTCGCCGACCACGGCGGCGTGGCCAAGCAGCATCGGCACGCTGACGTCGCGGCTCTTCAGCTGGTCGTTGCGCCACAGTTGCTTGCCCGTGTTGGCGTCGAAAGCCGACACGATTGCCCAGTCATCGCCCGCGACGACGACACGGTCGTCCTGAGCGAGACCGCTCGTGCTCGAAAATGCCTTTTCCCACAACGCGCGCCCCGAGTTGGCGTCGAAGCAGCCGAGCTGACCCTGGAACGTGACCGCGCAGGTTTCAGCGCCGACCAGCGTGGGCGGGCCCGTCACGTCGTTGATACGCTCGACTTCCGTCACGCCCTTCGGATACGACACGGGCGTCGTCCAGTAGGCGTCGCCCGTCTGCAGGTTGATCGCCGCGAACTGGCCGCCGGGGAAACCGGCGAGCACGGCCTGGTCGCCGGCGAACGTCATGCCTGCGGACACGCGCAGATTCAGCGGCACCGCACGGTTGCGGTAATTCCACTTCTGTTCGCCCGTTTGCGCGTTGAACGCGGTGATCTGACCGTCCACCGTGCGCACCACCACGAGACCGTTGCCGACGAGCGGCGGCGACAGGATTTCACCCGGCGCAACGCCCTTCCACGACAGCTTGCCGCTCTGGTCGAGCACGAACACCTCACCCTTCAGGCCGCCGACGGCCGTCAGCGTGCCGTCCGTGCCGACGCCAGCCGACAGGTCGCCGTCGACCTTGGTGCGCCACAGATCCTTGCCCGTTTTAGCATCGATCTTCGCGACCGAACCGTTCGCGCCCGCCGCATACACGGCGTCGCCGACCGTCACGGGCGAGAACATGTAGCGTCCGGCCTTGCCGACGCTGGCCGACCACACCTGCTGCACATCGAGCACGGGTTTGAACTCGGTGAGCGGCGTGGGCACGCGGCGCTCGTCTTTCGACGACGAGCAGGCCGTCAAAGCGAGCACGGTCATCGCACAGGCAACGGGCACAGCGTAACGTTTCAGCAGATTCATCGGTGAACGAAGCATGTATGTTGGTTTAATCAAAAATTGTCGGCGGACGTTGCAGCGGCGCGCAACGTTCAGCCGCCCAGCGCGTCGAGCTTGAACTGGATCAGTTGACGGGCCGAGGCATCGTTCTTCGGCAGCGAGTCGAGCGCGAGCTTGTAAGCGGTGCGCGCATCGTCGCGCTTGCCTTGCGCGGCAAGCAGGTCGCCACGGCGATCGGCGACGACGCCCTTGAATGCATCCGAAGGATCGTTGAGCAACGCGAGACCCGCGTCATAGGCTTTTTCATCGAGCAGCAGCGACGCGAGACGCAGCTTCGCAATCTGCTTGAATTCGTCGTCCTTCGCGTGGTCGACGGCCCATTGGAGCTGCGCTTTCGCACCCGGTTCGTCGCCTGCCGCGTACAGCGCCTTCGCAGCGGCGAGCGCCGTCATCTGCGCGTAAGCCGTGCCGCTGAACTTGTCTTCCATGTCGGCCGCGACGCGCGTGATGGCCGCCTTGTCCACGCCCGCAGTGGCTTGCTGAACCTGGTCGTAGAGCACGGCTGCTTCCGCCGCCTGATGACGCTGCCAGTAATTCCAGCCGTTCCAGCCGGCGGCGGCAACGAGCGCGACCAGCACGATCCACGTGACGGCATTCCCCCACTGCGCCCACCAAGCCTTCAGGCTTTCAAGCGATTCTTGTTCGTCGTGGTAACTCATCGCGACGGGTTTTCCTTTCCTGGTGCTTTATATGAATGGGGCCGCAACCGGTGCGGCCCGTTGCATGACGCAGCGATCAGTCGTCGCCGTCTTCGGTGGACGCAACCATCGCATTGATTAGATATTCGGTCAAGTCTTCGAGCGGCACCGTTTGTTGCTCGCTCTTTCCATTGCTTTGCGAGGTGTCGCGCAGTGCCTTCACGCCCGCCGTGCCGTTCGCGATCTCGTCTTCGCCGAGGATCACGGCGAACGCGGCGCCGCTTGTGTCCGCGCGCTTCATCTGCGACTTGAAGCTCGACGCCTGACCGTCAGGACTGCAATGCAGAATCACGTCGAGGCCCGTGTCGCGCAGACGCTCGGCGACGATGAAAGCCTGCTCGCGTGCCGCATCGCCCTGGTGTGCGACGTACACATCGCAGCCTTCCGCTTCGGGCACCAGATTCTCTTCCTTCAGCAGCTCGAGAATGCGTTCGATGCCCATTGCCCAGCCACACGCCGCCGTCGGCTTACCGCCGAGCTGCTCGATCAGCGGATCGTAGCGGCCGCCTGCTGCGACCGTACCTTGCGCGCCGAGCTTGTCGGTGACCCATTCGAACACCGTTAGATTGTAGTAATCCAGACCGCGCACGAGACGCGGATTGATCGTGAACGGAATGTTGTTCGCCTTCAGGATGCGCTGCAGCCCTTCGAAGTGCGCGCGCGATTCCTCGCCGAGAAAATCGATCAGCTTCGGCGCGTTCTGCGCGACTTCCTGCATGGCGGGGTTCTTCGTATCCAGCACGCGCAGCGGATTGGTGTGCAGGCGGCGCTTCGCGTCTTCGTCGAGCACGTCGAGGTGTTTCTCGAGATACGCTATCAGTTCGACGCGGTGCTTGGCACGCTCTTCCGCGAGGCCCAGCGAGTTGATTTCGAGCTTGATGCCCGTCAACCCGAGGTCGTCCCACAGACGCTGGCACATCAGGATAATCTCAGCGTCCGTATCCGGGCCGGCGAAACCGAGCGCCTCGACGCCCACCTGATGGAACTGGCGATAACGCCCACGCTGCGGACGCTCGTGACGGAACATCGGGCCGATGTACCACAGGCGCTTCGGGCCGTCGTACAGCATGTTGTGCTCGATCGACGCGCGCACCACGGCCGCTGTGTTCTCCGGACGCATTGTCAGGTTTTCGCCGTTCAGCGCGTCGGTGAAGCTGTACATCTCTTTTTCGACGATGTCGGTCACTTCGCCGATACCGCGTGTGAAGAGCTGCGTGTGCTCGACGATCGGCGTGCGGATATTCTGGTATCCGTACGAACGCAGCATCGACTTGACGGTCGTTTCGAAAAACTCCCACAGGCCGGCGTCCTGCGGAAGGATGTCGTTCATGCCCTTCACGCCCGACAACTTTTCGAGCTTCTGCTTCTTCTGTTCAGTCATCTGTCTACTTGACGATTGGATGGGGAGCGAATCAGTTCGTCGCTTCGGCGCGACCATAGGTGCGCTCGACGTAATCGCTCACGATCTGCTGGAATTCCTGCGCGATGTGTTCGCCGCGCAGCGTCTTGACCTTCACGCCATCGATAAACACCGGCGCGGCGGGGTTTTCACCCGAGCCCGGCAGGCTGATACCGATGTTCGCGTGCTTCGATTCGCCCGGACCGTTGACGATGCAGCCCATCACGGCCACATTCATCTTCTCGACGCCAGGATAGCTGTCGCGCCACAGCGGCATCTGCGTGCGCAGATACGTCTGGATCTGCGATGCCAGTTCCTGGAACAGCGTGCTCGTCGTGCGGCCGCAGCCAGGGCACGCGATGACCATCGGCGAGAACGAGCGCAGGCCCATGGTCTGCAGGATTTCCTGGCCGACGATCACTTCGCCCGTGCGCGATGCGCCCGGTTCCGGCGTCAGCGAAATACGGATCGTGTCGCCGATACCTTGCTGCAGCAGCACGGACAGCGCCGCCGTCGAAGCGACGATGCCCTTCGACCCCATGCCCGCTTCCGTCAAACCCAGGTGCAGCGCGAAGTCGCAACGGCGCGCGAGTTCCTGGTACACGGCGATCAGATCCTGCACGCCGCTCACCTTGCACGACAGGATGATCTTGTCGCGCCCGAGGCCGAGTTCGACGGCACGTTCCGCCGAGCCGATCGCCGACTGGATCAGCGCTTCGTACATCACGCTTTGCGCTTCCCACGGTTCGGCGCGCGCGGCGTTTTCGTCCATCATTTTCGCGAGCAGATCCTGATCGAGACTGCCCCAGTTCACGCCGATGCGCACCGGCTTGTCGTACTTCGCGGCCGCTTCGATCATCTGCGCGAACTGCGTGTCGCGCTTCGCGCCCTGGCCGACGTTGCCGGGATTGATCCGGTACTTCGACAGCGATTCGGCGCAGCCCGGATAGTCGCGCAGCAGCAGATGGCCGTTGTAGTGGAAGTCGCCGACCAGCGGCACCGTGACGCCCATGCGGTCGAGCTGCTCGCGAACCGCAGGCACGGCGGCCGCCGCTTCCGGCGTGTTGACCGTGATACGGACGAGTTCCGAGCCCGCCTGCGCGAGTTCCTTGATCTGGATTGCCGTGCCGATTGCGTCTGCCGTATCGGTGTTCGTCATCGACTGCACGCGCACGGGCGCGTCGCCGCCGATCGTCACGAGCTGGCCGCCCCAACGGACGTCGACCGCATGCGAGCGGCGACGCGGCGCGTGACCGCCGAACACCGGCACGGTCGAAACAATCTGACTGCTGGATTTCACTTGATCGGAGTGCATCGATAAACCCGCTTACGCCATCTGCCCACGGCCCGGAAAGTGTCCGGCCCCGTTGAGAAATACGGCGCGTGAATTGAAAAAGCGCCGCGACCTCGAAGCCGCGACGCACACGATTGAGCTGGCGTCAGGGCACCACGAAGCGTGCCACATTGCCCTTCGCCGACGCATATTTGGCCGGGTCGACCGGCTGGCCGTCCAGCGTGATCGCGTCCAGACCCGCTTTGTTGCCGACCGTCACCTTGAGCGGCGGCATCCCGCTGACTTCCTTGCTTTCACCCGCGTGCACGAGTCCGGAGAATACTTCCTTGCCGTCCTTCTGGCGCACGCTGAACCAGCTGTCCTGCTTGACCGAGAGCGCGACCGTCGACGAGCCTTCCGGCGCAATCGACGACTCGCTCGCCGAAGCGGCGGCCGATGCAGCGGTCGCGACAGCCGGCGCCGCGCTCGCGGCCTTCGGCGCTGCAGCAGCCGGCGTCGATGCCGATGCGACCGTCGATGCCGGCGCAGCGCCTGCCATCGGCAGCGGCGTGGGCATCGGTGTCGCCGACGCGCCCTCAGCGGCCGCCTGCGTATCCGTTTGCGCCACCGAATCCGACGCGCTGATTTCGCCTGTCACAGCCGAACCGCTTGCGGCCTGTGCCGCCGTCGACGATGCCGTTTCCGTCGTCGCCACGCTGCCGGCCATGCCCTTCAGACGCGCGAGCCACGCAGTCGAATCGCCATTGTTCGTGTGCCACATGGCGAGCGCGATCAGCACGACCACCACAAGCGCGACACCCCAAAGCCATGAACGGCGGCGCGGCGCACCGCCGCCAAGCGAGAGCGATACTTTCCCGCGCGGCAGATCCGTACCAGCCGATGCCGGCATGGTCAGCGCAGGTTCCGGCACGCCCTTTTCGCGACGCAACGCCTGCGTCATCGGCGCGGGATCGGCACCCACCATTTTTGCGTAGCTGCGCAAGACGCCCAGCGCGAACGTGGTGTCCGGCAGCTGAGTGAGATCGCCCGCTTCGAGCCCGCGCAACTTGCCCGGCGACACCTTCAGACGCGCGGACACGTCCTCGACCGACCACCCTTTCGACTCGCGCAACTGCGCAAGCCGCGCGCCGACGGCGCCCAGCGAGTCGAACCCGGTCGACACGGCTGCCGGCGTGACCACCGGAAGCGGTCGGTCCGAATGCGTATCCATGTCGTGCGGTTGCGGGTGCTGCGGCTCACTCATCCCAAATCCTTTCGCGTCGATTCTTTTTTCACTCATGCGAACGGGCGGCTTTTGGCCTCCCCCAGTTTCGCAGACCGTTTATAACAAAATGTGCGGCTGTGCGTGCCGCTTCCGATCGCTTTTGCAAACTTTCTTTTCACTTCACGCGACACGGCGCACCCGAAGGGGCGGCTTGCTGGCATGCCGCCCCTTTTCGCCTGTCGCGCGCCTTACACGGCGCGAACTTCGATGACCTTCGACTTGCCGGTGCGCTCGGCGAGGCGCGTGCGGTCCTTGACCGCGCCTGCCAGTTGACCGCAGGCCGCGTCGATATCGTCGCCGCGCGTCTTGCGCACCGTCGTGACGACCCCTGCGTCGATCAACACCTGCGCGAAACGCTTGATCTGCTCGTTTTTCGAGCGAAACAGCCCCGATTCCGGGAACGGATTGAACGGAATCAGGTTGAATTTGCACGGCACGTCGCGCGTGACGGCCAGCAACTCGCGTGCGTGCGCCTCGCTGTCGTTCACACCGTCGAGCATGCAGTATTCGAACGTGATGAAGTCGCGCGGTGCGACTTTCAGATACCGCTGGCACGCGGCCATCAGCTCGCGCAGCGGATACTTCTTGTTGAGCGGCACCAGCACGTCGCGCAGCGCGTCGTTCGGCGCGTGCAGCGAAACGGCGAGTGCCACGGGCAGATCGGCGCCGAGCCGGTCCATCATCGGCACGACACCCGAGGTGGACAGCGTGACGCGTCGGCGGGACAGGCCATAGGCGTTGTCGTCGAGCATCAGGCGCATGGCGGGCACGACGGCGTCGTAATTGAGCAGCGGCTCGCCCATGCCCATCATCACGACATTCGTGACGACGCGCTCGCCCTTGCCCTCACCGCCCGTCGCGCGCCCGCCGGCCGTGCCGAGCGACGCGCGCAGCGCAAACTCGGCCATGCGAAGCTGGCCAATGATTTCGCCCGTGCTGAGATTGCGTGAGAAACCTTGCTTGCCCGTCGAACAGAAACGGCAGTTGACGGCGCACCCGGCCTGCGACGACACGCACAGCGTGCCACGCGTTTCTTCGGGGATAAAGACGGTTTCAACGGCATTGCCGTTGCCGACGTCGACGAGCCACTTGCGTGTGCCGTCGGTGGAAATGTGGTCGCTGACGATGGGCGGCATCGTGATGGATGCGCGCCCTTTCAGCTTTTCGCGCAAGGACTTCGCGAGATCGGTCATCCCGTCGAAGTCCGCAGCGTTGTACTGGTGTAGCCAGCGCTGCAATTGCTTGGCGCGAAACGGCTTCTCGCCGAGGCTGTCGCAGTACGCGACGAGGCCAGCGGCGTCGAGATCGAGAAGGTTGACGGTGGAACTGCTCGTCATATCGAATCCTGCCATTCAGTGCGAGACCGCGTTCATGCAACAAGCTGCATGAACGCGTATGCCGCTCGCGCCCGCTCCTGCTGCTATTACTGCTGTCTTACGAAGCGCTTAGCGCGAGTAGACGTTGACTTCCGGGAAAAAGAACGCGATTTCGCCGCGTGCCGTTTCCACTGCGTCCGAACCGTGAACTGCGTTCGCGTCGATGCTGTCGGCGAAGTCAGCACGGATCGTGCCCTTCTCCGCCTTCTTCGGGTCCGTTGCACCCATCAGGTCGCGGTTCTTCAGGATGGCGCCTTCGCCTTCCAGAACTTGAACCTGCACCGGGCCGGAGATCATGAATTCAACCAGATCCTTAAAGAACGGGCGCTCTGCGTGCACCGCGTAGAACTTCTCAGCGTCAGCGCGCGACAGATGAACCATGCGCGATGCCACGATCTTCAGGCCAGCGTTTTCGAAGCGGCTGTAGATCTGGCCGATCACGTTCTTGGCCACTGCGTCCGGCTTGATAATCGACAGGGTGCGTTCGATCGCCATAAAAACTCCAGAAAATTAAGAGGTTACAGATTTAAATGAATCCGCTATTGTAGCATGTTCCAGTGTATGATTGCGATTGAACCCTTACGATACTGTAAGGTCGAAGTTGGAGTCGCCCAAAGCCTTTTAAGACAGCGCTAAGAATGGGGTAACACAATGTAATCGCACGGTGTTGTGCGCCGCATTGAAACTCCGGGCTACGCCGCTAATCTTAAGGTTGTGGGTTCGCGTGACGGCGGCAACCGCCAGCCGGCACCGTACAAAAAACCGTTGCAAGCCACGTCGCAACACTGCGTCTGACGCAAGGAGAAACCATGAACGAATATCCCTATAACTTCGGCCGGGGCGGCAGCGTCACCACGGCCGAGACGCGCAACCGGGTACTGCGCAACACCTACTGGCTGCTCGCGCTGTCGATGGTGCCGACCGTGCTCGGCGCGTGGGTGGGCGTCGCCACCGGCTTCTCGCTGTTCGCCGCCACCAGCCCGGCAATGAGCATGCTGGCGTTCTTCGCCATCGCGTTCGGCTTCATGTTCGCGATCCAGAAGACGAAAGACAGTTCCGCGGGCGTGTTCGTGCTGCTCGGCTTCACGTTCTTCATGGGCCTGATGCTGTCGCGCCTGTTGAGCTTCATCCTGGGCTTTTCGAACGGACCGCAGCTGATCATGCTCGCCTTCGGTGGCACTGGTGTGATCTTCGCCGCGATGGCGACCATCGCCACGGTCAGCAAGCGTGACTTCTCGGGCCTCGGCAAATGGCTGTTCGTCGGCGTGATCGTGCTGCTGCTGGCCATGGTCGCGAACGTGTTTCTGCAACTGCCTGCGCTGATGCTGACGGTGTCGGTACTCGCGATCGTGATCTTCTCGGCGTACATGCTGTTCGACGTGCAGCGCGTCGTGAACGGCGGCGAGACGAACTACATCACGGCCACGCTCGCGATCTATCTCGACCTGTACAACGTGTTCGTGAACCTGCTGTCGCTCCTCGGCATTTTCGGCGGCAACCGGAACTGATCGACGCTGATCGCTAGCTAAGGCAAAACGCCCGTGACGATTGCTCGTCACGGGCGTTTTTCATTTCCGGCACCACACGGTCGCCAACACTCACAGACCTAACCAGCCGAACCCCTCGCTTTGCGTCGCCACCACCACTTCCGTTGCCGCCGCGCCTAGCACGGCCGCCATCGCCGCCTGGGCCAGTTCAGGCAAGTTGTTCTGCTGACTCAGATGCGCCGCCACCAGATGCCTCAACTTCGAGCGATCGAGCGACGCGAGAATATCCGCCGCCGCGTCATTGTTCAGATGCCCATGATTACCGCCGATCCGCGCTTTCAGCGACGGCGGATAGCGCGAAGCCGCCAGCATCTGCACATCGTGATTGCATTCCAGCACGAGCGCGTCGCAACCGCTCAGCACCGCGCTGATATGTGGCGTCGACGTGCCGACGTCGGTCAGCACACCCAGGCGCGACGCGCCATCGGAGAACAGGTATTGCAGCGGCTCGCGCGCGTCGTGCGGCACGGTGTACGGCAGCACGCTCAGATCGCCGATCGCGACGGCTTCGTCGCCCCACAGCACGTGTAGATCGACATCGGCTTCGTCGGCGCCCACGGCGCGCGCCGTGCCCCAGCTCATGTACAACGGAATGGAGAGCTTGCGCGCCAGAGTGAGCGCGCTGCCGATGTGATCACTGTGTTCGTGCGTGATGAGAATGGCGTCGAGTTCGTCGACGCCTGTGCCCAGCCGCTCCAGCCGCCGGGCTATTTCCTTGCCCGAAAAGCCGCAGTCCAGCAGGATGCGCGTGGTCGTGACACCGCTTTGGGCTTGGACCAGCAATGCATTGCCTTCACTGCCGCTTCCCAGACTGGCGAATTGCACGACCCGCCTTAGTTCAGTTGCGCATGCAGCAGCGACACGATGCGCTGCGCGTCCGACGACGTATCCACCCGGCCATTCGAGTCGACGACGGCAACCTGCGTCATCGCGTCGCCCTTCGAACGCACATTGACGAGGAATTCGTGACTGTCTTTCTTCGCGCTCTTGTCGCTGTAGAACAGCTTGCCGAACAGGCCGTCGCGCTTGAGCTCCTGCATCGAATCCGCGTAGCGCACGTAGTAGATGCCCTTTTCGCGGTCGCGGTTGTCGACGGTGAAGTTCGTGCGGTCGAGCGCAAGGCCGACGCGCAGCCACGCACGATCGAACGATTCAGGCAGGTCGAGCGTCGCGCCGCCCGCGCTCTTGTCCAGTTGCGCCTGCGCGGTGGACGGACGCGCATCCGTCAGCAGTTGCTTCGATTGCGCGTCGGTGAGGCCGAACTTCTGCATCAGCTTGGCGAGGAACTCGGCTTCCAGCGCGGGATCACGCGGACGCTCGACCCAACGCGACGAGGTCTTGTCCTGGCCCGTCAGCACTTCTTCCATCGCCGAATGCGTGATCGAGATATCCGTTGCGCCGCTCGGGTCGCGCGAAACCAGCGTGCGGAAGCTGTCGCGCGTGCCTGACGAATACGCGAAATCGACCACCTTGCCAATTGTGCGACGGAACCAGTCATCCGGAATGTTGGCGCGATTTTCTGCCCAATCGGTCGACATGATGCCCGTGGTCGGCGCGTCCGTCTTCAGCGAGAAACCGTTCTCGGTCCAGAATTCCTGCAACTGCGGCCACAGCTGTTCCGGCGAACGGCCGTTCACGACCAGCCAGCGGCGGTCGCCGTCGCGCTCGATATGCATGCCCAGCGGGTCTTGCGCGGTCGGCACGCCTTCCGTCAGGTTGCCCGCCGCTGTCTTCGCGCGTTGCGGCGCGCCGCCAAGCGCGGCGCCTGCAGGCGGCGCGACGTAGCGCTGGTCGATCTGCGCTGCGGACAGGTCGCTCGGCACGGCGAGCGGCGGCGCACTCGCAGTTGCCTTGTAGTTCACTTTGTCCGACGCGAGCATGTCGTTCAGCGACTCGCAGCCAGAAAGCGACGCGATCGCGCCAGCCGCAAGCGTCAGCGCCGCCAGGCGCGTTGCGTGGAGGGATAGTGCGGAACGTTTCATGGGGTCCTTCGTGAAGCTAAACGCGCTGCCTGGAACGGTGCGGACCGTGGGCGATATCGACGTCAGTTGAAAAAATGCCGGGAGGCGCCTGAAATGTCAGACGCTCAGCCGAGCAGCCCAGCCTCGCGCAGCGCCGCGCGAACCACGTCGTGGTAACGCGCGTCGAGCGGCGTCAGAGGCAGACGGATGCCGCCCTTGACGCGGCCCAGTTGCTGCAACGCCCACTTGGCGGGAATCGGATTCGATTCGATGAAGAGGTTCTTGTGCAGCGAGAGAAGTTTCAGATGGATTTCACGCGCCGTCCTCGCGTCAGCTGCGAGCGCGGCCTTGCACAGGTCGCTCATCAGGCGCGGCGCGACGTTCGCCGTCACCGAAATATTGCCGTGGCCGCCCAGCAGCATCAGCGCGATCGCGGTGGGATCGTCGCCGCTGTAGATGCCGAAGTGCGCCGGCGCCGACTTGATCAGATGCGCAGCGCGGTCGATGTTGCCCGTCGCTTCCTTCACGCCGATGATGCCCGGCACATTCGCGAGACGCAGGATAGTCTCGTTCGACATGTCCGCGACCGTGCGGCCCGGCACGTTGTACAGGATCACCGGAAGATCCACCGTTTCGGCGATTTTCGAGAAATGGCGGTAGATGCCTTCCTGCGTCGGCTTGTTGTAGTACGGCACGACCTGAAGCGTGGCATCGGCACCCACTTTCTTCGCCTGCTCGGTGAGCTCGATGGCTTCCGTCGTCGAATTGGCGCCCGCGCCCGCGATCACGGGGATGCGGCCGGCAGCCTGCTCGACGGCCGTCCGGACCATCAGCACGTGTTCCTCGACCGACAGCGTGGCGGACTCGCCGCTCGTGCCGACCACGACCAGACCGTTCGTGCCCTCTTCGATGTGCCAGTCGATCAGTTTGCGGAAGGCGGGGAGATCGAGACTGCCGTCTTCGAGCATCGGAGTGATGATGGCGGGAATGCTGCCGCGAATCGCGACGCCGTCTTGCTGAGTGCCGTTAGCCATGAAACGCCATGAATTTGTTCGATAAACTGCGATTGTAGCGGATTAACCGGTCAGATCGTAACGCGGGGGAACACCCGTATCTTTCCTTTCAACCGACCCGTCCGGCTCGCGCACCGCGCAAATGCGCTGTACGTAGGCGGGACGTGGCTCCGCGAGGAATCCATCTTGAAATGCAACGACACGTAACAGTGCCCGCACCGCGTCGAGCAGCTCGCCGGGCGCGAGCAGAAAAGCGGGGTTCGAGGGCCTGCCGACCGTTTCGTTGCCCTGCGCGAAGGTTTCGTAGATCAGCACGCCGCCGGGCGCGAGCGCGCGCAGCAACTGGGGGAAGAGCGGACGGTGCAGATAGTTCGTGACGACGACGGCCGCGAATTGCGCCTGCGCCGGCAGCGGCCACGGACCGTTTTCGATATCGGCGGCGACGGTCGTAAGGCCGTCCACGCCGTGCATCGACGCCAGAGCGGCGGCATCGCGGTCGATCGCCGTCACAGGATGGCCGCGCGCTGCGAAAAACCGCGCGTGCCGCCCCGTTCCCGATGCCACATCGAGCACCGCGCCGCCCGCTTCGACCAGGTGCGCCCAGCGCTGCACCCAGCGCGACGGCTCGCCGGTCGGCGCATGGCTCGCGGCCGATGCGCCCGGGCTCGGGCTGTCTGTCATCAGGTGTACGACAGGCCCATCGCTTCGCGCACGTCGCGCATCGTCTCCGACGCGAAACGGCGCGCCTTGTCGCAACCGTCGGCAACGATCGCGCGCAACAGCGACGGGTCGTCCATGTATTTCTGCGCGCGCTCGAGCATCGGCTGCTGTTCGCGCAGGATGCCTTCGATCACCGGCTGCTTGCACTCCAGACACCCAATGCCCGCCGTGCGGCAGCCCTTCTGCACCCACTCGTGCGTGTCGGCGTCGGTGTAGACCTGATGCAGCTGCCATACCGGGCACTTGTCCGGATCGCCCGGATCGGTGCGGCGCACGCGCGCCGGGTCCGTCGGCATGGTGCGGACCTTCTTCGTGATGGTTTCCGCGTCTTCGCGCAGGCCGATCGTGTTGCCGTACGACTTCGACATCTTCTGGCCGTCGAGACCCGGCATGCGCGACGCTTCCGTCAACAGCACCTGCGGCTCCGGCAGGATGATCTTGCGCGAGCCTTCGAGGTAGCCGAACAGGCGCTCGCGATCGCTCATCGACAGGCTTTGCGACTCCGACAGCATCGCGCGCGCCTTTTCGAGCGCCTCTTCGTGACCTTCCTGCTGATACGCGATGCGCAGTTCGTGATAAAGCTTCGAGCGCTTGCCGCCGAGCTTCTTCGCGGCCTCGTTCGCCTTTTCCTCGAAACCGGGTTCGCGCCCGTACATGTAGTTGAAGCGCCGCGCCATTTCGCGCGCCATTTCGACGTGCGGCACCTGGTCCTCGCCGACGGGCACGAGCGACGCGCGGTACAGCAGGATGTCGGCGGCCATCAGCACGGGATAACCGAGGAAGCCGTACGTGCCGAGGTCCTTGTCGCGCAGCTTCTCGATCTGTTCCTTGTAGGTCGGCACGCGTTCGAGCCAGCTGAGCGGCGTGCTCATGCCGAGCAGCAGCGCGAGTTCGGCGTGCTCCGGCACGCGGCTCTGGATGAACAGCGTCGCCTGCGCCGGATCGATGCCCGAAGCAAGCCAGTCGATCAGCACATCCCAGACGTTCTTCTCGATGACTTCCGGCGTTTCATAGTGAGTGGTCAGCGCATGCCAGTCGACCACGCAGAAGAAACACGGGTACTCGGACTGCAGACGCACCCAGTTTTTCAGCACGCCGTGATAGTGGCCGAGGTGCAGCGAGCCGGTAGGCCGCATGCCGGAGAAGATACGGTCGGGGTACATGGTTTTGATTTATAGAAGCGAAACGAGAGGTGTCAGGATAACCGTCACGGCCTCATAGCCGATATTCACGAGCGGACGCAGCCAGAAGCGCGTCAACGTGCCCGTCATGACGAGCGCCATCACAATGAAGAAACCGTAAGGCTCGATGCACGCGAGGGCCATTGCCGGACGCACGGGCAACAGCGCCGTCAGCACGCGGCCGCCGTCGAGCGGCGGCAACGGAAAGAGGTTCAGCACGCCGAGCACCAGGTTCACGCCGACGCCCGCACCCGCCATACGCGTGAAGAACGGCTCGTCGATATTCATCGCCGCGAGCGCGACACCGAATATGCCCCACACGAGCGCCTGAGCGAAATTGCACAGCGGCCCTGCCAGCGCGACCCACAGCGAGCCCCAGCGCGGATTGCGCAGGTTGCCGAACGCGACGGGCACGGGCTTGGCGTAGCCGAACATGAACGCGCCGCTCGTGGCGAAGTACAGCACGAGCGGAATTACGATCGTGCCGATCGGGTCGATGTGCCGCATCGGATTAAACGACACGCGGCCGAGTACGTACGCGGTGTTGTCGCCGAGCATGCGTGCGACGTAGCCGTGAGCCGCCTCGTGCAGCGTGATCGCGAAGATTACCGGTAATGCGTAGACGACGATGGTCTGTATCAGGGAGGAATCCATATCGCTCTATTGTAACAACGGCGCCTTGCGGCTCTGTCGGCTTTCGTTCATGCCGTCTCTTCGAGACCGAACGGCGCGAGCGAGCCACGCCCCGGCCGCACCAGCACGGGTTCGTCGCCCGTCAGGTCGATGACTGTCGACGGCTCGCACGGACACGCGCCGCCGTCGATCACCAGATCGAGCTGCTTTTCCAGCTTTTCGCGAATTTCTTCCGGATCGTTCAGCGGTTGTGTTTCGCCCGGCAGGATCAAGGTCGAGCCGAGCAGCGGCTGGCCGAGCTCTTCGAGGATCGCTAGCGTGATCGCGTGGTCGGGCACGCGCAGGCCGATCGTCTTGCGCGACGGATGCGACAGGCGCCGCGGCACTTCCTTGGTCGCCTGCAACACGAACACGTACGGACCCGGCGTCACCGATTTGATCAGACGGTATTGGCGGTTGTCGACGAGCGCGAAGTTCGCCAGTTCGGACAGATCGCGCACGAGCAGCGACAGCAATTGCCGTTCGTCGAGGCCGCGAATGCGCCGCACGCGGTCGACGGCGTTCTTGTTGTCGAGCTGGCAGGCGAGCGCATAGCTCGAATCCGTCGGCAGCGCGACCACGCCGCCGCCTTCGATGATCTGCGCCGCCTGCTTGATCAGCCGCGGCTGCGGATTGTCCGGGTGAAGCCGAAAATATTGGGACATGGTGTCGGTCAGAAGGTCGGGAATCAGCAGACGGCAAGCTACGGCTCATGCAGCGGGCATGCCCGCGCAACACGCGAAACCAGAGCTTACAGCCAGCGTTCCCAGACTGGCTTCAGATCGGACGGCAGCGGCGGCAGACTGCCGAGTTCGACGCGGCCTTCGCCCGCCGCATGAAAGTCGGAACCGCGCGATGCCTCGAAGCCGAAGCGGCGCGCAACGTCCGCATACTCGCGATACTGGTCGGGCGTGTGGCTGCCCGTTACGACTTCAATTGCCTTGCCGCCGAGATCGATGAATTCCGCGAACAGCGCGTCGAACTCGGTCGGCGTGTACGCATAGCGGCCCGGATGCGCGATCACCGCTTCGCCGCCCGACACCCGAATCCATTTGACGGCGTCGGCGAGCTTCGACCAGCGATGCGCCACGTAGCCCGGCTTGCCGTCGCCGAGAAAGCGGTTGAACACGTCCTGCGTGTTTTCCGCGTAGCCGCTCTCGACCATGAAGCGCGCGAAGTGCGTGCGCGAAATCATGTCGGGATTCGACACGAACTTCAGTGCGCCTTCGTACGCGTCGGGAATGCCGAGCGTGGCCAACTGCTCGCCGATCGCTTCTGCCCGCGCGGCGCGGCCATTGCGCGTGCGCTCGAGCCCTTCGACGAGATCCTTGCAGGCAGGATCGACATGCAGGCCGACCACGTGAATGGTGCGCGACGCCCATGTCACCGAAATTTCGACGCCGCTCAGATACTGCATGCCGAGCGCCTCGGCCGCTTCGCGCGCTTCGACCTGACCGGCGATTTCGTCGTGATCGGTGAGCGCCCACAGCGTCACGCCGCCCGCATGCGCGCGGCGCGCGACATCGGCGGGCGCGAAAGCGCCGTCGGAAACGGTGGAATGGCAATGCAGATCGGCGTTCATCGTTTTAGGGATAGCGTGACCCGACCATTTTACTGCAACGCAGTAAGCACACGCAGAGGATTCGTCGAGACAAATGTAGAACGCACACTACGCGCAGAACGCCTCGATCAGCGCTGCGATCTGCTCCGGCTGATCGTGGTGAACCATGTGGCCCGCATCGTCGATGATGACTTCGCGCCAATCGGGAAAGGCCTGGAAGCGCGCCTTGAATTCGTCGAGCGGGACGTTGCCCGCGAGCGCCGCGAGGGTCGGCGATGCGGCGGCCTCCACGTGCAGCACCTTGGCGCGTACGTTCGCCCAGACGGCCATCACCTCGTCGAGCCGGTACAGCAGCGGGCCGCGAATCTTGTGTGCGGGATCGGCGAGCAGCATGTAGCCGCCCTCGCCGTCCGGCTTCGACCAGTGCTGCGCAAGAAAACGCGCGCGCTGCGGGGCCAGTCGTTCGTTGGTCTTGATGAGGCGCGCGGCGACGTCGTCGAGCGTCGCGTAGCGGCGCAGCGTCCGCGGCTCGCGCAGTTCGTCGAGCCACGACGCGATCCGGCGAGGCAACTGTGCGGGCTTCGACGCGGGGAGCCCGAAGCCCTCCAGATCGACGACGCGGCGCACGCGCTCGGGCCTTGCGCCGGCATACAGGCAGACGACGTTCGCGCCCATGCTGTGCCCGACGAGGTTCACTTCGCCCGTTGGCGCGTAGTGGCCGAGCAGCGCATCGAGGTCGGCCAGATATTCGTGGAACCAGTAATGTCCGCCATTCTGCTGCGCAACCGGCCAGTCGGACAAACCGAAGCCGCGCGCATCGGGCGCGATCACCTGCCAGTCGTTCGCGAGCGCGTCGACGACAAACTGGAACGACGCGGCGACGTCCATCCAGCCGTGCAGCATGAAGAGCGTCGGTGCATCGGGATTGCCCCAGCGACGCACGTGCAGGCGCACGCCGCGCACGCTCACGAATTCGGAAACGGAAGGCTGGAGCGTAGTGTTCATGTGCGAGCGGACAAAACGAATGATCGTTCGATTATATCGAGATAACCGGGCCGCTGCTTGATCTGGGCCCTCGACTGGTTCAGTCGCCCACTCGCTGCTGGATGTCCAGACCCGCGAGCGCGGCGAGCTCCTCTTCCTCGAAACCAGCGTCGCGGCGCGCTTCGAAATTGAACGGTCCGCGCAGCTTCGGCGCGTGGTACTCGTCGGAAAGACGCAAGTAGGTGGGATGCGCGTCGATGCCCGCCTCGTCGCACAGATGCCGGAACCAGCGGTTGCCGATCAGCACATGCCCGATTTCGTCGCGCAGGATGACGTCCAGAATCGCCGCCGACGCCTGATCGCCCGCCTGTTGCAGGCGCGCGCGGATCGGCGGCGAAGCGTCCAGCCCGCGCGCCTCCAGGGTGCGCGGCACCAGCGCCATGCGCGCGAGCACGTCGCCGCGCGTGCGCTCGCACATGTCCCACAGGCCGTCGTGCGCCGGAAAGTCGCCGTACGCATGGCCGAATTCCGCCAGACGCGCCGACAGCAGCGAAAAGTGATGCGCTTCTTCGGACGCGACCTTTAGCCAGTCGATGTAAAACGCCTCGGGCATGCCGCCGAAACGCCATACGGCATCGAGCGCGAGATTGATCGCGTTGAACTCGATATGCGCGAGCGCGTGCAGCAATACCGCACGGCCTTCCGGCGACTGCATGCTGCGCCGTCCGAGTTTGCGCGGCTCGACGAGTTCAGGCCGCGCGGGGCGCCCGGGCAAATCCCCCGGCTCGTCCAGCACGCGTTCCGGCGAAACGACCGCCTCGCCTGCCAGTACCCGCGCGTAAAGCGCCTGCGCCCCGGCGGCTTTTGCAGCGGGAACACGCGCTGTCAGCACGGCGAGTGCTTCGGAACGGGCGCAGATGATTGGATGGGGACGGGTCGACTCGGGAGCATGCATCGCGAAATGAGAACCAGCAGGGGAATCAGCAAAAAAGGACAAAAACGAGCGATTCTGACACGGCGTTGCCTGCGCGCATGCTTCGCACGGGCCAATGGCACAACCGTTTACAATACGCGATTCGATCATGCCGCGCGGATGCCGCCATTTCGCGCAACGTGCCTCGCCGCCTGCCCGGCGGCGCACCGCGTCCATCGCGCAGCAACCGTCTTGCATGAGACCAGAGGAGACACTGTGGCAATCTACAAGCTTGGCGACGCCGCCCCGACCATCCACGAAAGCGTGTTCATCGCGGACACGGCGACCATCATCGGCAAGGTGACCGTCGAAGAAAACGCGAGCGTCTGGTTCGGCGCGTCGATTCGCGGCGACAACGAGCCGATCACCGTCGGCAAGGGCACTAACATACAGGAAGGCGCCGTCCTGCACGCGGATCCGGGCTTCCCGCTGACGCTCGAAGCCGGCGTGACGGTCGGCCATCAGGCGATGCTGCACGGCTGCACGGTCAAGGAAGGCGCGTTGATCGGCATTCAGGCCGTGGTCTTGAATGGAGCGGTAATCGGCCGCAATTGTCTGGTTGGCGCAGGCGCCGTCGTTACCGAGGGCAAGGTTTTTCCTGACAATTCCCTGATTCTCGGATCGCCCGCAAAGGTTGTCCGGGAACTGACTGAAGCAGATATCAAAGGCCTGAAGCGCGCTGCGGACATCTACGTGGAGCGCAGGGATTATTTCAAGGCGCAACTCGTGCGCATCGGCTAGGGCCGACCGCACGGCGCGCCACGCGCGGCCTTCCCACCGCGCGGTTCGACCGAGGAAAAGTTGTGAGTGACCAGTTGCAGAAATTCATGTTCAGCGCGGCGCCCGTTCGCGGCGAGATCGTTTCGCTGAGCAACACGTGGCAGGAAGTCCTGACGCGCAGAAGCTATCCGGCGCCCGTGCGCAACGTGCTCGGCGAGATGATGGCCGCGTGCGCGCTGCTGTCGGCGAATCTGAAGTTCGACGGCACGCTGATCATGCAGATCTTCGGCGACGGCCCCGTGAAGATGCTCGTTGTGCAGTGCAATTCGGACCTGTCGATGCGCGCCACGGCCAAGTTCTCCGGCGATGCCGCCCACCTGATCGCCGACGACCTGACGCTGGTCGATCTCGTCAATCCGGGCGGCCACGGCCGTTGCGTGATCACGCTCGATCCGAAGAACAAGGTTCCCGGTCAGCAGCCTTATCAGGGCATCGTGCCGCTTTCTGACGAAAACGGGCCGCTCAGGTCGATGGCGCAAGTGCTCGAGCACTACATGCATCATTCGGAGCAGCTCGACACGCGTATGTGGCTTGCTGCGAACAATGAGCGCGCGGTCGGCATGCTGCTGCAGAAGCTCCCCGGCGACGGAGGCATCGTCCCGCATCCGGGCGAGATCGACGCCGATACGTGGGATCGCCTGTGCACGCTCGGCAGCACGCTGTCACAGGACGAAATGCTCGCGGAAGACCCGAATACGCTGTTCCGGCGCCTGTTCTGGCAGGAAAACGTCCAGCATTTCGAGCCGACGCGAACCCGCTTCGAGTGCACGTGCTCGCGTGCGCGGGTCGGCAATATGCTGAAAATGCTGGGCCGCGAAGAAGTGGACAGCGTGATCGAAGAGCGTGGCCACGTCGAAATTCACTGCGAGTATTGCAACCAGCGCTATGAATTCGACCCGGTCGACGTAGCGCAACTTTTTGTCGCGAGCGGGCTCTCACAGGGAGTGGCGCCCGCTGCCGAACAGCGGCACTGAAGCCGGAACGTCCGCGTCGCTTTGCCCGCCGCTGCGGGCGGGCGACGACGGCGCGGTATCATCGGATACTGATGGCCGCGTGATTGCCGGCCAACGATTTGCTTAGGTATCCGACCGATGGAGGTCGATATGAATGCCCCTTCGCTGTTCCAACCTGCACACCGCATAGCGGCGCTCGTTCTCGTTGCGGGCGCGGCGGCGCTGTCGGGCTGCATGATGGACCCGCCCGGCCCATCGCCCATTTATAGCCGCCTGCCTGCGGATCAGTCGGGCATCGCCACGACGGCGCAGCCGCTCACACCGGAAGAACGCGCCCGCTACGACGCGATCGACAGGCAGGTGATGGCCGAGCAGAACCAGGCCATGGCCGCCGACGCCGCCGCGCAGGCGTATTCGCGCTACGCCGCGCCGCCCGTCTCCGTGTACGGCAGCTACTACAGCGGCGGATGGGGGCACGGCTGGGGCACGGGCATCGGCTACGGCTATGCGCCGGGCTGGGGTTGGGGCTGGTGAGCATCACCCGGGCCTGACTGCCCGAACGCCCGCCCGCGTTTCGTCCCGCCAAATAAAAAGGCGCGGTTCATTTCGAACCGCGCCTTTTTCATGAGCCTGCCCAACTGGCACCTCTGCACCAGCCGTCAACCCGGCTTCTTCTCCTTCGCATCCTTTTTCGCGTGCTTGCGATCCGGCTTCGCGCGCGATTCCGGATTGGGCACCACCCGCAACGGCGCGCCCGTGATCTGCCCGCGTGTCGACGTGTTCGACTGCGGCGCGTTCGCCGCCGGCGACGGCGCGTTCGGCGACACGAACTGCACGAACACCTCGCTGTCCTTGACCATGCCCATTTCGTAGCGCGCGCGCTCTTCGACGGCGGCCGTGCCGTTCTGCAGATCCTGCACCTCACCCTGGATGCGCTCGTTGCGCTCCTTCGCGTCCGCGTTCTTTTTCAGTTGCTGCGCCAGTTCCTGCTGCAATTCGTGCACGCGCAGCCAGCCGCCATGGCCCCACCACAGAGGGTATTGGATCAGCACCAGCAGGACGAGCAGAACGACGGTGACAAGCCGCATGAAGTGAATTGCAGGGTTGAATGTGCGCCGCCCTGCGCTTTACGCAGGGCGGTAGGGTGAATCAGTAGCGAAGCATAACCGGTTTAACGGTTATTGAGACGGGTTTGTTGACATCAAGCGTCACTTACTCGCGTCAATCCGGCTCATTCGAGGGCGTTCAACGCAGGTTGTAGAACGCCGACTTGCCCGGATAGCTGGCGATATCGCCGAGATCTTCCTCGATGCGCAGCAGCTGGTTGTACTTCGAGATACGGTCCGAGCGCGACAGCGAGCCCGTCTTGATCTGACCCGCGTTGAGACCGACCGCGATGTCGGCGATGGTCGAGTCTTCCGTTTCGCCCGAGCGGTGCGAGATCACGGCCGTGTAGCCCGCGCGCTTGGCCATTTCGATCGCTGCGAAGGTTTCCGTCAGCGTGCCGATCTGGTTGATCTTGATCAGGATCGAATTCGCGATGCCCTTTTCGATGCCTTCCTTCAGGATGCGCGTGTTCGTCACGAACAGATCGTCGCCGACCAGCTGGATCTTCTTGCCGAGCTTGTCGGTGAGAATCTTCCAGCCTTCCCAGTCGCTTTCGTGCATGCCGTCTTCGATCGACACGATCGGGAATTTATCCGCGAGCGCGCCGAGGTAATCGGCAAATTCCGACGACGACAGTTGCAGGCCTTCGCCCGCCAGCTGGTACTTGCCGTCGTGGTAGAACTCGCTGGCAGCGCAGTCGAGCGCGAGCAGCACGTCTTCACCGGCGCGGTAGCCGGCTTTTTCGATGGCTTGCAGGATGGTCGACAGGCATTCGTCGTTGCTGCCGAAGTTCGGCGCGAAGCCGCCTTCGTCGCCCACGGCCGTGCTCATGCCGCGATCCGACAGGATCTTCTTCAGCGCGTGGAACACTTCGGCGCCGCAGCGCAGCGCTTCGCGGAACGTCGGCTGGCTGACGGGGACGATCATGAATTCCTGGATGTCCAGGCTGTTGTTCGCGTGCGCGCCGCCGTTGACGATGTTCATCATCGGCACGGGCAGCTGCATCGCGCCCGAACCGCCGAAGTAGCGGTACAGCGGCAGGCCGGCTTCTTCAGCCGCCGCCTTCGCGACGGCCATCGACACGGCCAGCATCGCGTTCGCGCCGAGGCGCGACTTGTTGTCGGTGCCGTCGAGTTCGAGCAGCGTCTTGTCGAGGAAGGCCTGCTCGGAAGCGTCGAGGCCCATGATCGCTTCGGAGATTTCGGTGTTGATGTGCTCGACGGCCTTCAGCACGCCCTTGCCGCTGTAGCGGCCAGCTTCGCCGTCGCGCAGTTCGATCGCTTCACGCGAGCCCGTCGATGCGCCCGACGGCACAGCCGCGCGGCCCATCGTGCCCGATTCGAGCAGCACGTCGCATTCGACGGTGGGGTTGCCTCGCGAATCGAGAATCTCGCGACCGATGATATCTACGATAGCACTCATGGTTTCCTCTGAAATGACGATGAATTCTTAAGTTGAGACGTCCGGCTCACTTCGACAGCACGCGTCCGGACGCGTTCGACGACCATCGGGTTGGGGCACGCGCGCACGCCGGACAGCGGCGAAGCGCGCGTGGCTGCATCAGTTGAAATCGTTCTCGAGGAACGGCGTGCGCTTCACGGCCTGATCGAGGGTCAACAGCGTCTCGAGCAGATCGGCCATGCGATGCAATGGCACGGCATTGGGACCGTCCGACTTCGCTTCAGCCGGATTCGGATGGGTTTCCATGAACAGACCCGCGATGCCCGTGGCGACGGCGGCACGCGCCAGCACCGGGACGAATTCGCGCTGGCCGCCCGAACTCGTGCCCTGCCCGCCCGGCAACTGCACCGAGTGGGTCGCGTCAAACACGACGGGCGCGCCCGTTTCACGCATGATCGCGAGCGAGCGCATGTCGGACACGAGGTTGTTATAGCCGAACGACACGCCGCGCTCGCACGCCATGAAGCGGTCTTCCGACAGACCCGCTTCACGCGCGGCGTCACGCGCCTTGTCGATCACGTTCTTCATGTCGTGCGGCGCGAGGAACTGGCCCTTCTTGATGTTGACGGGCTTGCCCGAACGCGCGCACGCGTGGATGAAGTCCGTCTGGCGGCACAGGAACGCAGGCGTTTGCAGCACGTCGACCACGGAGGCCACCTGCTCGATCTCGTGTTCGCTGTGAACGTCGGTCAGAACGGGCAGGCCGAGTTGACGCTTCACTTCGGACAGAATGCGCAAACCCTCATCCATTCCCAAGCCACGGAACGACTTGCCGCTGCTGCGATTGGCCTTGTCGTAAGAAGACTTGTAGATGAACGGAATTTTCAGCTTCGCGCAGATTTCCTTCAGCTTGCCGGCCGTGTCGATCGTCATCTGTTCAGACTCGACGACGCAGGTGCCAGCGATCAGGAAAAACGGCCTGTCGAGGCCGATTTCGAAATCGCCCAGTTTCATACTTTCTCCTCGACGCTCGCTGCGCGATGGGCGCGCGCCGCTTCGACGAATGCCTTGAAGAGCGGGTGTCCGTCGCGCGGCGTCGACGTGAATTCGGGGTGGAACTGAACGCCGACGAACCACGGGTGCATCGAACGCGGCAGTTCCATCATTTCCGGCAGATCTTCGCTCGGAGTACGGGCGCTGATGATAAGGCCGCCCGCTTCGAGCTGGGGCACGAAGCGGTTATTGACTTCATAACGGTGACGGTGACGCTCGTTCACATCCTTGCCGTAGATCTCTTCAGCCATCGTGCCCGGCTTGATCGGGCAGCGCTGCGAACCGAGGCGCATCGTACCGCCCAGATCAGATTCTTCCGTACGCTTCTCGACCTTACCGTCGCGGTCGTACCACTCGGTAATCAGCGCGACCACGCGATTCGGCGTTTCCGGGTCGAATTCCGTGCTGTTCGCATCCTTCAGGCCAACCACGTCGCGCGCGAATTCGATCACGGCGAGCTGCATGCCGAGACAGATGCCGAGATACGGCACCTTCGCTTCGCGTGCGTAGCGGATCGCCTTGATCTTGCCTTCCGTGCCGCGACGGCCGAAACCGCCCGGCACCAGCACGGCATCCAGATGCTTGAGGCTGTCGACGCCGTGTTCTTCCACCTCTTCGGAATCGATGTATTCGATGTTGACCTTGGTCGACGTGTGGATCGACGCATGGCGCAACGCTTCGATCAGCGACTTGTACGACTCCGTCAATTCGACGTACTTGCCGACCATGCCGATCGTCACTTCGCTCTTCGGGTTTTCGAGCTTCTCGACGAGGCCCGACCACATCGACAGATCTGCCGGCTTGGCCGTCAGCTTCAGCTCTTCGCAGATCAGTTCGTCGAGGCCCTGGTCGTGCAGCATCTGCGGAATCTTGTAGATGCTGTCGACGTCCCACACCGAGATCACGGCGTCTTCCGGCACGTTCGAGAACATCGAGATTTTCGCGCGCTCGTCGTCGGGAATACGGCGGTCGGCGCGGCACAGCAGCACGTTCGGATAGATACCGATTTCGCGCAGCTTCTGCACGCTGTGCTGCGTCGGCTTGGTCTTCAGTTCGCCCGCGGTGGCGATGAACGGCACCAGCGTCAGGTGCACGAAGCACGCGCTGTTACGGCCCATGCGCAGGCTCATCTGACGCGCGGCTTCGAGGAACGGCAGCGATTCGATGTCACCGACCGTGCCCCCCACTTCGACGATGGCCACATCCGGCTCGCCGCACGTCGCGGATGCCGCGCCGCGTTCGACGAATGCCTGGATTTCGTTCGTGATGTGCGGAATGACCTGCACCGTCTTGCCGAGATAATCGCCGCGGCGTTCCTTGCGGATCACCGATTCGTAAATCTGGCCCGTGGTGAAGTTGTTGGCCTTGCGCATCTTCGTGCTGATGAAGCGCTCATAGTGGCCAAGGTCGAGGTCGGTCTCCGCGCCGTCTTCCGTCACGAACACTTCGCCGTGTTGAAACGGGCTCATCGTGCCGGGGTCGACGTTGATGTAGGGGTCTAGCTTGAGGAGGGTGACTTTCAGACCGCGCGATTCGAGGATCGCGGCGAGGGAAGCGGCGGCAATACCCTTGCCGAGGGAAGAAACTACGCCGCCGGTGACGAAAACATATTTGGTCATCGCTGGATGCTCGCGGGAAAAACGGATTATACCCGAACGTGTGCATCCAGCCCATACCTGGGGCGGCTCGTTCGCGACGATCGAGCATTCTATTTGAGCATCCGCAGGGCCGCTTTTCGCATGGATGCAGGATGGATTTCTGTTCGCGCGTTGCGTGCGTCAAATGCGCCACGGGTTTGTTGCGGGTTTATGTCGCAGCGCGCCCGGGCGTTTCATTTATTCGCGAACGGGGATGCCGTCACGGGGGAAAATCATTCGAGCCCGCGCAGTATTCTCTGCACGGCGCGTGCCGTTTCGATGGGCCGTTCCATCGGATACAGATGGCTTCCTTCCATCCACTCGAAATGCTCGCCCGCGATGCGCCGGGTGGCGTGCAGTCCCGCCTGCCGCACTTCCCGCGAGCGCGTCCCGGCGACGAAGCCGACGGGCACGGGCGCGCCGCGCGCGAGCCGGCCGCCGAAGGTATGCGGCAAGGTCTTGTAGATCCGGTACTCGGTCTGCCGGTCGAACGCGAGTTCCCGCGTGCCGTCGGCGCCCGCTTGCGGAATGCCGAAGTCGATGTAGTCGGACAGGACCCGCTCGTCCCAGCGCGCGAACGCGGCCTTCGCGTGGAAGTGCCGCCATGCCTCGTCGCGGCTGCCCCAGCGTGTGCGCCGCGTGCGCGTCGCCGCCGCGGGCGACAGCCGCTCGTCCAGCCCCGTCCACTGCGACACGCGCAGCATGTTGCTGCGCCAGCCAGCGATGACGGGCGAATCGAGCATCACCACGCCGCGCACCCATTGCGGCTTCTTCAGCGCCGCCATCAGCGAAAGATAACCGCCGAGCGAATGCCCGACCAGCCATACCGGGTTCTCGTAAGCACGCCCGATATCATCCAGCAACTCGTCGACCAGATGCGGCCAGTCGCGCGTCACGGGGTAGCGCGCGTCATGGCCGATCCGCTCGATGAAACGCATGTCGTAGTCGTCCGAGAGTTCGGCGAAGATCGTCCGATAGGTGGACGCCGGAAAGCCGTTCGCATGCGAGAAATGAATGATGTTCTTCAAGCGCTCGGTCTCCGTTCTGATTTGTTCTTACTTGCGCTGCAGGTGTTTCGTTACGGCTCCATCCAGTAGCGGCGATGTGTCTGCCGGAAGCGCTCGAGCGACACGCTCGCGTCACCTGCCTCGATGCGCGCGGCACCGTCTTCGTCGCTGCGCGAAAGCTCGATGCCGCGCGCCCGATACCGTTCGTAGACGCCCGCGTACGGATGATGAAACCGGTTGCGATAGCCTACCTGAAATACCGCGATGGACGGCTCGATAGAGTCGAGGAACGGCTCGGTCGACGAAGTCTTGCTGCCGTGATGCGGCACGAGCAGAATCTGCGCGCGCAATGCGGCGGGCTCGCGCGCGAGCAGCGTGCGTTCGACGGGCGCTTCGATGTCCGCGGCCAGCAAGGCGACGACGGGCGTTGGCTTGCCGGCCTGCGTTTGAATCCGGGAGCCGCTCGCGGGAACGCCCGCCGTACTCACGCGCAGCACGCAGCAGTGCGCGTTGGGCTTGCCTTCCAAGGGACCGGGGTCGGGCCAGAGTATCGCGAAGTCGACACCGTCCCACTGCCAGCGCTGGCCCGCCGCGCAGCGGACCGTTTGTGCGCCCTTCCCGGCCGCCTCGCGCCAGAGCGCGTGGCCTGGTGGAAGCCCCGCCAGCAGTTGCCTCACTTCGATTGCTTCCAGCACGGCGGGCGCGCCGCCCGAATGGTCGGAGTCGGCGTGACTGACGATCAGCGTATCGAGCGTGGCAATGCCCGCCGCCTGCAGATAAGGCACGACGATCCGCTCGCCCGCGTGCGTCGATTCGGGCCCGGGCCCGGCATCGAACAGCAGCGTGTGATGCGCGGTTTCGACGACGATCGACGAGCCTTGCCCGATGTCGAGCGCCGTGAGCCGGAACGCGCCTTCGGCGGGCGCGGCCGATGCCGGCGCGAGCAGCGGCAGCCACGTCAGCGGCGCGGCCCAGCGCAACGGCCAGCCGGCAGGCGCAAGACACCACGCGGCGCCGACGGCCGCAAACGCCATCGCCCATGCATCGGGCTGCGGCAACTGCCAGACCGTCCATGCCGGGCCGGACAGCAGTTGCAGACCGGCTGTCAGCAGGTCCAGCAACTGATGCGCGAAGCGAAAAGCGAACGCATCGAACGGCGCGGGCAATGCGATGCCGGCTATCACTGCAGGCGTCACGAAGACGCTGACCCATGGGATCGCGAACGCATTGGCCACGGGACCGATCAGCGGGATCTGCGAGAAGAAGCACACCGTCAGCGGCGCGAGCGCGATCGTCACCGCGAACTGGACGCGCGCACCGCTGCGCACGCGCCCGATCAACGCTCCGATCCGCGAGCGCAACACATCGGCGCAGCGCCTCACTAGCGAGCGTTCGCCGGGCGCCTCATCTAGCGAGCCGGGCGCTCCGCTTCGCGTGACGCGCACCGCTCCCGACATCGCGAACAGGATCGCGCCAACCGCCACAAACGACAGCCAGAACCCCGCCGACACCACCGCCCACGGATCGACCAGCAGCACGAGCCCCAGCGCCCACGCGATCACGACGGAAGGCGCGACGCGCCGTCCGCCGGCATAGGCGAGCGCGACGACGCCCGCCATCCACAACGCCCGTTGCGCGGGCACATTGAAACCGGCAAGGGCCGCATGAAAAGCGGCGAACAGCGCACCGCTCACGATCGCCACTTTCTGCGCGGGCACGAGCAACGGCAAGCCGCGTCCGATCAAGAACGAATGCCGCCATAACGACCCGATCAACCATCCTGCGAGCCCCGCGACAAAGCCAATGTGCAAACCGGAAATCGCCACCAGATGGCTCGTGCCCGTGCGCCGCATCAGCAGCCAGTCGGCGGCGCTGACGGCGTCCTGTGCGCCGATCGCCAGTGCGACGACGATTCCCGTGTGCGGCGCATCGCCGAGCACGGCGGCAATACGGGCGCGGATCGCCGATCGCCAGCCGTCGATCAGCACGCCCGCTCCGCCTGCCTTCCCCGCAAGCCGCACGGCGCGCGCAGGCGCGCTCACATAGCCCGTCGCACGAACATCGCGCGCGAGCAACACGGCTTGTGCGTCGCGCACGCCCCAGTTCGCGTTTCCATGCGCACGCTTGAGCCGCACCTCCAAACGCCAGCGTGAACCCGGTTCGAGCACAGGCGGCGGCGCGTCATCTGCGATCCACGATAGTTGCAGCGTGCGCGGAAACCGAGGGACGACCGCATCAGCGGATTCAACGACGAACAGAAAACGCACACCGTCCGCGCTGCGCGTCGGTAAACCTTTGACCCAGCCGCTCACGGCGATATCGCGCCCCTCCCACGCGTGCGGCAATTCAAACGCGAGCCGCGCCTGCGCGCGCCACGCCGCATAACCGAAGCCACAGCACGCCGCCGCACACAGCACGGCGCACCAGCCCGCGCGCGTGGACCACGCGCTGCCGCGCCGCAAGCCCGTCCACGCCACCAGACTCAGTGCGCAGGCGCTGGCGACCGACACGAGCCAACCCGGCCCGCCCGGCAACGAGGACTGCTGCTGCAACCACACGACGCCCAACGCAAAACCGCACCACAGTGCCCGCATGCCGCCTCCGCAACCGACGCCCGCGCCGCCCGATCACATGATTCATCAGGAAGCCGAATCAATATGCGCGCCAATACAAACGCGAGCCGAACAGTGATTATGCAGAGTAAAGCGCGAGTCGCGGCAATGCGGCGTGCGCATTAGCCGTTGTGCCTATCGCCAGCGTGTTTTTGTCGATGCCGCGCTGCCCGGCGAGGATCGCGCCGATCGCGGGAATCTGGTCCGGCGTGTTGCGCTGCCTGTAGAGCCACGACGGGGCGATATCGGGGGCATCGGTTTCGACGACGAGCGCGTCGAGCGGCAACTGCGCCGCGAGCCGCCGGATCTGCAACGCGCGCTCGAAGGTCACGTTGCCGCCGAAACCGAGGTGCATGCCGTGATCGATGAACGCCTGCGCCTGCTGGAAACTGCCGTTGAACGCATGCGCGATGCCGCGATTGACGTGATTGCGCCGCAAGCCCTTCAGCACCTGATCCTGCGACTTGCGCACGTGGCAGATCACGGGCAGATCGAATTCGCGCGCGAGCTTGAGTTGCTCGTTGTAGTAGAACTGCTGCGTCTCGTCGTCGAGACCCGGCACGAAATAGTCGAGGCCGATCTCACCGAGACCGACGAACCGCGGATCGTCGAGACTCGCCTCGATTTCCATGCGCAGCACGTCGAGATCGGACGGCTGCGCCTGCGGCGTGAAAAGCGGGTGAATGCCGAGCGCGTACGCCCCGCCCTGCACGCGGTGCGCCAGTTCGCGCACCGTCGAAAAGTTGCTGCGCGCAATGCCCGGAATCACGATCCGGCTCACGCCCGCTTCGAGCGCGGCGCTCGCGACGGCGTCGCGGTCCGCGTCGAATTCCGAAGCGTCGAGATGACAGTGCGTATCGATCCACATGCGCGCAGCCTCGTGTCGAATGGAAGCGCCGGCCTCAGACGGGCACGGTCGGCTCCTCGTACAGCACGCCGTCGCGCAGACGCATCGTGCGGTCGCAGCGCGCGGCCAGGTCGGGATCGTGCGTGACGATCACGAAGCTCGTCGACAGCGTGTTCGACAACTCCAGCATCAGGTTGAACACCGTATCTGCCGTGCCGCCGTCGAGATTGCCCGTCGGCTCGTCGGCGAGCACGCAGGCGGGCTTCGTGACCAGCGCGCGCGCAATCGCCACGCGCTGGCGTTCGCCGCCCGACAATTCGCCCGGACGATGCTTCGCGCGATGCGCGAGCCCCACCCGTTCGAGCATGTCATGGGCCTGCTTGCGTGCGTCTTCCGTCGTCATGCGGCGGATGCGCAGCGGCATCGCGACGTTGTCCAGCGCGGTGAATTCCGGCAGCAGATGATGGAACTGATAGACGAAGCCGAGCGCGCGGTTGCGCAGATCGTTGCGCTCGCGCTCGGAGAGCTTCGTGAACGGCTTGCCCATCACCTCCACATGCCCGGTGCTCGGATCGTCCAGGCCGCCCAGCACGTGCAGCAGCGTGCTCTTGCCGGAGCCGGACGCGCCGACGATCGCGAGCTTCTCGCCGCGCCGCACGGAAAGCTGCGTGTTGTTGAGCACCTGCACGTTCAGGCCGCCCTGAACGAACGCCTTCGAAATGCCCGTTGCTTCGAGCACGTACGGATGCAAACCAGTTTCGTCGGCGGTCATGAGGGTGTTGTTCGGACGATCATTCATAACGCAGCGCCTCCGCCGGACGCACCTTGGCGCCGCGCCAGCTCGGATACAGCGTCGCGAGGCACGACAGCAGGAACGCGATCACGCCGATCTTGACCACGTCGCCGGGGACCAGTTCGGACGGCAGCTCGCTGATGAAGTACACCGACGGCGGCAGAAACTGCACATGCAGCAGATGCTCGATCATCGGCACGAGCCACGGAATGCTCCACGCGATCAGGCAACCGAGCGCGACGCCGATCGCCGTGCCGACGAAGCCGATCGTCATGCCCTGGATGACGAAGATCTTCATGATCGAGCCGGGCTGCGCGCCGAGCGTGCGCAAGATCGCGATATCGGCCTGCTTGTTGGTGACCGTCATCACCAGCGACGACACCAGGTTGAACGCCGCCACCGCGATGATCAGCGTCAGGATGATGAACATCATGCGCTTCTCGATCTGCACGGCCGAGAACCAGGTCTTGTTCTGCTGCGTCCAGTCGCGGATATACAGATCGCCCGACAGCGTGCGCGCCAGCTGATGCGCGACTTCCGGGGCGCGCTGCATGTCCTTCAGACGCAGCCGCACGCCCGTCGGCGCGGGCAGCCGGAACAGCGCCTCCGCGTCCTTGATATTGATCAGCGCGAGCGTGCTGTCGTACTCGTAGTGGCCGGACTCGAACACGCCGACCACCGTGAACTGCTTGAGACGCGGCAACAGGCCGGCGGGCGTCATCGTGCCTTCGGGCGCGACGAGCGTAATCTTGTCGCCCGCCGTCACGCCGAGGCTCCCGGCCAGATCGCCGCCGAGCACGATGCCGAACTCGCCGGGCTTCAGCTCGTTCAGGCTGCCCGCCTTCATCTCCTTGCCGATGTCCGACACTTCCGGTTCCAGCGAAGGCTCCACGCCGCGCAGCGCGACGCCGCTTACGGCGTCCTGGCGCGTGAGCAGCGCCTGCGCTTCGACATACGGCGCCGCGCCGATCACTTCCTTGTTCTGCTTCGCCTCTTGTGCCGTCAGTTGCCAGTTCGGCATCGAGCCCGTCGGCGAAAAGATCTCGACGTGCGCGAGCACCGACAGCATGCGGTCGCGCACCTCCTTCTGGAAGCCGTTCATCACCGACAGCACGACGATCAGCGCTGCCACGCCGAGCGCGATGCCCGACATCGACACGAGCGCGATGAACGAGATGAAGCCGTTACCCGTGGTGCGTTTGCCGGCGCGCGTGTAGCGCCAGCCTATCTGCCATTCGTATGGAAGTTTCAAGCGAGTCCTTTTTCAGCGTGATTGCGCTGTGTTCTGCATTTGCCTGCCGCGGCGCCCGCGCGCTGGTCGAAAAAACCTGTCGGGCGCACGAAAGCCGTGTCGATTGGGCGCGAATTCCGGCCGATGGTTCCAGAACACCGGCTTGCGGCGGCTTTCCTCATACGGCGCGCGGGCTGCCATGCTGCGCGACGACGCGCACGACACCGTCCGGTGCGCAATCGTTGCGTGAATTGTACGCACTGGCGCACAAGCGACGGATTTCCGTCCGGCCGAACCGGCCGCCATTTCGCCCGCCATCGCGGATCAACGGGGCGAAGTTTGCCATACAATGCGCAGCATCATGAATGCCAACCGACTGCATCTCCTTCTACCTTTCGCGCTGCCCGCCGCAGCCGACGCATCCACGGCGCTGTACTCCCTCGACATTCCCGCCCTCGACAAACTGATCGCCCGCGCGACGCTGGTCGAACGCGTGATCGGCGAAGACTTCCAGCGCACGCTGCCGCACGAGCGCTGGGTGGCGCGCAGTTTCGGCGCGGTGCCCGCCGGCACGGCCGCCGCCGACGAGGCGCCGCTCGCGCCCTACATGTTGCTCGCCGACGGCGGCAATCCTGGCGACGCGACATGGGCGTGCGTGCAGCCGGTGCATGTGCGGATCGCGCACGACCATCTGGTGCTGATCGATCCCGCGTCGCTGGAACTCGCGGACGACGACGCGCGTGCGCTGTTCGACGTCGCGCGTCCGCTGATCGAGGAACTGGGCGTGCGGATCGAGGCGCCGCAGCCGTCGCGCTGGTATCTGTCGAGCGACGCGTTCGGCACGCTGGCGGGCGCGTCGCCGCTGCGCGCGAGCGGACGCAACATCGAAATCTGGCTGCCGCACGAGGCGCATACGGGCGAGCGCTCGCGCGCCTGGATGAAGCTGCAGAACGAAGTGCAGATGGCGTGGTTCGAGCATCCCGTGAACGAGGCGCGCGAGGCGCGCGGCCTGCCCGCCGTCAACTCGATCTGGTTTCATGCGCAAGGCGCAGCGCAGCCGGTCAGGAGCGACTTTGCGCGCGTGCTGTCCGATGCAGCGGCGACGCGCGGTCTCGCGCTCGCCGCGCGGGCGGCCACAGCCGCGCCGCCTGTGACATACGACGCCTGGCGTGCGGACAGCGCAAACGGCAGCGCCGCCGCGACGCTGGTCGAACTCGACCCGTTTTCCGCACCGTTCATCGAACAGGACTGGGGCCGCTGGAACGCCGCATTCGCCGCGCTGGAGCGCGACTGGCTCGCACCCGCGCTCGCCGCGTTGCAGGCGGGCGAGCTCGGTGCGCTCGGTCTCACGCTGTGCGGCGACACGGGCTCGGTGACACTCAATATCACGCGCGGCGATTTGCGCAAATTCTGGCGACGGCGTCTGTTCGCGTCGCTCTTCATCGAATGAACTGTTCTTTTGCTCCAGGTTTTGCCGCATGACTCGAATCGTTACGCGCCCTTGCTCTCCCGCCGACGCCGAAGCGCTGATCCGCCACGGCCTGCATCCCGTGCTCGCGCGCCTTTATGCATCGCGCGGCGTGTGCCTGCCCGATGAACTCGAGACGGGACTCGCGCGCCTGACGCCGCCCGCCTCGCTCAAGGGCTGCGATGCCGCCGCCGCGCTGCTCGCCGATGCCATCGAAGGCGGGCGCCGCATGCTGGTCGTCGCGGACTACGACTGCGACGGCGCGACGGCTTGCGCTGTCGCGGTGCGCGGTTTGCGGATGTTCGGCGCGCAGATCGACTATCTGGTGCCGAACCGCTTCGAGTACGGCTACGGGCTCACGCCGGAAATCGTCGCGCTGGCCGCGCAACGGCCGGGCGGCAAGCCCGACCTGCTGATTACCGTCGACAACGGCATTGCGAGCGTCGATGGGGTGGAGGCGGCGAACGCGCTCGGCATCGACGTGCTCGTCACCGATCACCATTTGCCCGGCGACGACCTCCCCGCCGCGCGCGCGATCGTCAATCCGAACCAGCCGGGCTGTACGTTCCCGAGCAAGTGCATCGCGGGCGTCGGCGTGATGTTCTACGTGCTGCTCGCGCTGCGCGCCGAACTGCGCCGCCGTGGCGCATTCGGCGAGACGCGTCCGGAGCCGCGCCTGGATGGGCTGCTCGATCTCGTCGCGCTTGGCACGGTCGCTGACGTCGTGAAGCTCGACGGCAACAATCGCGTGCTGGTCGCGCAGGGCTTGCAGCGTATCCGCAACGGCCGCATGCAGCCGGGCATCGCCGCCCTGTTTCGCGCCGCGGGCCGCGATGCGCGCAGCGCGTCGGGCTTCGATCTCGGTTTCGCGCTGGGGCCGCGACTGAATGCGGCGGGACGGCTGTCGGACATGTCGCTGGGCATCGACTGCCTGACGACGGACGACGTCGGGCGCGCGTGGGAACTCGCGCAGCAGCTCGACACGATGAACCGCGAGCGGCGCGAAATCGAAGCGGGCATGCAGCAGCAGGCGCTCGACGACCTGTCGACGTTCGATCCTGCCGGCTCGACGACGATCACGCTGTTCAACGCGAGCTGGCACCAGGGCGTGATCGGCATCGTGGCCGGGCGGCTGAAGGAGAAATTCCACCGGCCGTCGTTCACGTTCGCGCTGGCCGACGACGGCGGCGCCACCGTCAAGGGCTCGGGCCGCTCGATTCCGGGCTTCCATCTGCGCGATGCGCTCGATCTCGTGTCGAAGCGCGAGCCGGGGCTGATCGCCAAATTCGGCGGCCACGCGATGGCGGCGGGCCTGACGATCGCCACGGCCGATATTCCGCGCTTCACGGCGGCGTTCGAGCGGGTTGGGCGCGAGTGGCTGACGCAGGAGGTGCTGGCGCGGACGGTCGAGACGGATGGCGATCTGGAAGATGCGTATTTCACGCCGCAATTCGTCGAGATGATCGATGCGGCTGTCTGGGGACAGGGGTTTCCGGCGCCTGTTTTTTCGGGCGAGTTCGAGGTGATGTCGCAGGCGCTGGTGAAGGATAAGCATCTGAAGCTGCAGTTGATGCGCGGGCGCCAGCGGTTCAATGCGATCTGGTTCAATCACACGGATCCCTTGCCGGCGAGGACGACGGTGGCCTATCGGTTGTCGGCGGATACGTGGAATGGCGTTGCACGTGTGCAACTGATCGTTGAGCATGCAGTGCTCTAGGCTGGGGGCGCCCAGCCTTGGCGCTTTGATCCGCTATAATTTTGGTTTTTCGCTGGAAGGGGTGTGGTTGGCCTTTTTTCGGTTTTGGTTTTGGGTTTGGTTTTGGTTTGGGTTGGGTTTGCTCGCATCCGCGATTTGCGCTTGAACTGGCATCCGCGATTTGCCTTCGTACTTCAGGCGTCGCCCCTGTGCGGGGCGGCACCTACTTTTCTTTGCCGCCGCAAAGAAAAGTAGGCAAAAGAAAGCGGCTCACACCGCCAGTGACAGTTCTTGCCTGAGGGCCCCCAACGGGTCTTATGCTTCACACGGCAACGTCTCCGTCGGCGCATGTTGCCAACGCTTCGGATGAGCGCCTCACCCGCTTCGCATTCCCATGCGCGAGCAAGCGGCAGCGAACGGTTGGCGCCGCCCAGATGGCAAACTGTGTGCAGGCTTTCGCGTCGTACGCGCACCACTCCGAACTGTGAAGCAGGGTTGGTGTTTCTGGCAGGAGCGCTTTCTGTACGGTGCGACAACCTACACACAGTTTGCCACCTGGGCGGCGGTGGACTATCTGGCGCGGCATGCTGGAATGTGGGTGTGTGAAGCGGGTGAGGCGCTCATCCGAAGCGTTGGCAACGGGCGTGCGTCCCGTGATTGTCGTGTGAAGTGTAAGGCCCTGTGGGGGCCCTCAGGCAGGAAGAAATGTTGGCGGTTTGAGCCGCTTTCTTTTGCCTACTTTTCTTTGCGGCGGCAAAGAAAAGTAGGTGCCGCCCCGCACAGGGGCGACGCCTGAAGCACGCTAACAATGCGCGGATGCCAGCGCAAAGGCGAATCGCAGATGCCAGCGCCAAACCAAACCAGCAACGCAACCCAAAACCCAAACCCCAACAGCGTCGCAGACAAAAAACCCCCATCTATTTGAAACTGGATCGACATGGAAGCGGAACGCCTCAACGCAATCGAATCCTCCCTTGCGGACCTGCGCACACGCGCAGGCGAGCTCCGGGGGTATCTTTGACTACGATGCAAAGTCGGTACGACTGATCGAAGTCAATAAGGAACTCGAAGACCCGAACGTCTGGAACGACTCGAAGCACGCCCAGGCGCTCGGCAAGGAAAAGAAGCTGCTCGAAGGCGTCGTCGACGTGCTGAGCGCGCTCGATAACGATCTGCGCGACACGCAAGACCTGTTCGACATGGCGCGCGAGGAAAACGACGAAGACACGCTCGTCGCGGTCGAAGAGGACGTCGCGAAACTCGAAGCGCGCGTCGCCGATATGGAATTCCGCCGGATGTTCTCGAACCCGGCCGACCCGAACAACGCGTTCATCGACATCCAGGCGGGCGCAGGCGGCACGGAAGCGTGCGACTGGGCGGCGATGCTGTTGCGTCAGTACCTGCGCTACTGCGAGCGCAAGGGCTTCAAGACGGAAGTGCTCGAAGAATCCGAAGGCGATGTCGCCGGCATCAAGAGCGCCACCGTCAAGGTCGAAGGCGAATACGCATACGGCTTCCTGCGTACCGAAACAGGCATTCACCGCCTCGTGCGCAAGTCGCCGTTCGACTCGTCAGGCGGCCGTCATACGTCATTCTCGTCGGTGTTCGTCTATCCGGAAATCGATGAATCGTTCGAGATCGAAGTCAATCCGGCCGACCTGCGCATCGATACCTACCGTGCTTCGGGCGCGGGCGGTCAGCACATCAACAAGACCGACTCCGCGGTGCGTATCACGCACGTCCCGTCAGGTATCGTCGTGCAGTGCCAGAACGACCGCTCGCAGCACCGTAACCGCGCCGAAGCCATGGCCATGCTGAAATCGCGCCTGTACGAAGCCGAAATGCGCAAGCGCCAGTCGGAACAGGACAAGCTCGAAGCGGGCAAATCGGACGTGGGCTGGGGCCACCAGATCCGTTCGTACGTGCTCGACAACAGCCGCATCAAGGATCTGCGCACCAACGTCGAAATCAGCAACACGAAGAGCGTGCTCGACGGCGATCTCGACGCGTTCATCAGCGCGAGCCTGAAACAGGGCATCTAAAGCGCATCCGGCGCGGCACGCTTCGCCGCGCCGCATTTTTTTCACCGCCCGTGCGCCACAGTCGAACGCGCGCACGAGGCATCGGACACTGAACATCATCACCATGACCGAACCGATCCAGCGGGATGCCGCCCAGCAGAATGCAGTCGCCGAGTTGGACGACAACCAGATCATCGCAGAGCGCCGCGAAAAGCTGCGCGCGCTGCGCGAGCAAGGCGTCGCCTACCCGAACGACTTCCGCCCGACCCACCACGCCGCCGATCTCCAGTCCGACTACGCGGACAAGGACAAGGACGCGCTCGAAGCGACCGCGCTGCAGGTCGCGCTGGCCGGCCGCATGATGCTCAAGCGCGTGATGGGCAAGGCCAGCTTCGCGACGGTGCGCGACGGCTCGGGTCAGATCCAGTTCTTCATCACGCCCGCCGACGTCGGCGAAGCAACGTACGAAGCGTTCAAGAAGTGGGACCTGGGCGACATCGTCGCCGCGAAAGGCGTGCTGTTCCGCACGAACAAGGGCGAGCTCTCCGTGCGCTGCACGGAACTGCGCCTGCTGTCGAAGGCGCTGCGTCCGCTGCCCGACAAGTTCCATGGTCTGGCCGACCAGGAAATGCGCTATCGCCAGCGCTACGTCGACCTGATCGTCACGGACGAAGCGCGCAAGACCTTCGTCGCGCGCACCAAGGCCGTGTCGTCGATCCGCAAGTTCATGGCCGACGCCGACTTCATGGAAGTCGAAACGCCGATGCTCCACCCGATCCCGGGCGGCGCGGCGGCCAAGCCGTTCGTCACGCATCACAACGCGCTGGATATGCAGATGTTCCTGCGTATCGCGCCTGAGCTGTACCTGAAGCGCCTCGTGGTCGGCGGCTTCGAGCGCGTGTTCGAGATCAACCGGAATTTCCGTAACGAGGGCGTGTCGCCGCGTCACAATCCGGAATTCACGATGATGGAGTTCTACGCCGCGTACACCGACTACAAGTGGCTGATGGACTTCACCGAACAACTGATCCGCCAGGCCGCCGTCGATGCCCTCGGCAACGCGACGATCACCTATCAGGGCCGCGAACTGGATCTGTCGAAGCCGTTCCATCGCCTGACGATCACGCAGGCCATCCAGAAGTACGCACCGCAATACACGGACGCGCAACTGGCGGACGGCGCGTTCCTGCGCACGGAACTGAAGAAGTTCGGCGTCGACGCCACGCAGCCGCAGTTCCTGAATGCGGGTATCGGCGCGCTGCAACTGGCGCTTTTCGAGGAAACGGCGGAATCGCAGCTGTGGGAGCCGACCTTCATCATCGACTACCCGATCGAAGTGTCGCCGCTCGCGCGCGCATCGGATAGCGTGGACGGCATCACCGAGCGCTTCGAGCTGTTCATCACGGGCCGTGAGATCGCCAATGGTTTCTCGGAACTGAACGATCCGGAAGACCAGGCTGCGCGCTTCAAGAAACAGGTCGACCAGAAGGACGCCGGCGACGAAGAAGCGATGTACTACGACGCCGACTACATCCGCGCGCTCGAATACGGCATGCCGCCTGCCGGCGGCTGCGGGATCGGCATCGACCGTCTGGTCATGCTGCTCACCGACAGCCCGAGCATCCGCGACGTCATCCTGTTCCCGCATCTGCGCCGCGAAGACTGATCTTCCCCGCCGATATCGCAGTCCCCGCGCACGGCCGTTTCCCGCCGTGCGCGGCCCCTCCCTCACCGTTCTTTCCGGAAGCGCACGTACCGTTTGTAACTATCGGTAAAAGCTGCGCAATTCGATCCCGTCCGCCTTCCTCTTCATCCCGTCGAAACGCAATTACGGCACGGCTTTTGGCTTTTGGTGCGGTTCTTGCGTCAGTGGTGGGCAAATTCCGGCTCGCTCGCGGTTACAAATTGAAACCCCGCCCAGATCGGCATGTCAGACACTGATACCGCTACTCTTACAGGTCAAACTCTGCAAAGCTGGAGGCCTACCACCATGGATAACCCAAACAATTCACCGCGCCGCCTTCATCCCCTCATTGCCGTGGCGGCGGGCGCCGTCATCGTCGCCAGTCTGGTGGCGACGGCGGCCGTGACGGGACTGTTCCCGAAAGCTTCGAGCAACGGCGAGCAAAGCGATCAGGTGCAATCGGCGGCCGTGGCGCAGCAACAGCAGCCTGTCGTCGATACCGCACAACCGGCTAACCTGAGCGCGCAACAACAAGCAGCAGCGCAACGGCAAGCCGAACAGCAAGCCGAGCAGCAAGCTGCGCAGCAGCAGGCCCAGGCACAGCAGGCCCAGCAACAGGCGCGGGCCCAGCAGGCACAACAGCAAGCTGCGCAGCAAGCGCCCCAGGCACCCGCGCCGGCCCCGCAATATGCGCAACAGCCGCAATACGCGCAACAGCAACCCGCGCGACCCGCCTACTGTTCGACGTGCGGCACGGTCGAAGCGATTTCGGCGGTGCGCCAGGAGGGCCACGGAACCGGGATTGGCGCCGTGGGCGGCGCGGTGGCGGGCGGTGTCGTCGGCAACCAGTTCGGCAGTGGCGGCGGCCGCACGGCGATGACGTTGCTCGGCGCGCTCGGCGGCGGCCTCGCGGGTAATTCGGTCGAAAAGCATCTGCGCAGCTCGACCAGTTACTCGGTGCGCGTGCATATGGAAAACGGCAAGACGCGCTACTTCACGTATCACGAAGCGCCGCCGTTTCAGCAAGGCCAGCGCGTGCGCGTGGAGAACGGGACGCTCGTCGCGGGCTGATCTTTGACGGACGCTAACGAACGTTAAGGGACGCCCACGCTCGCCAGGCTTCGAGCATTAAAAAAGGCGACTTCCACGGAAGTCGCCTTTGTCTTTGTTGCGCCTCGAAGCGCCACTGAACGCGCCGCGCTCAGTAATCCGCGTCTTCGATCCATGCCGCCTGAATCGCTTCAAGGATCTTTTCGTTCGAGCGGTTCGGATCGTCGTCGAAACCGTCCAGTTCCATCACCCAGCGGTGAAGATCGGTGAAGCGCACTTGTTGCGGATCGATCTCCGGGTGCTTGTCGGTCAAGGCCATCGCGATATCTTGCGTGTCGGTCCACTTCATGGCTGCTCGCTCCTGTTAGTGATTTTCCTTCGCGTGGTTGATCGAATAACGCGGAATCTCGACCACGAGATCGTCGCCTTCAGGCATGAGCGCCTGGCACGACAACCGCGATTCGCGTTCGAGACCCCATGCCTTGTCGAGCAGATCGTCCTCGTCTTCTTCCGACGGCGTCAACGCGTCGAAACCCTCACGCACGATCACGTGGCAGGTCGTGCACGCGCAAGACTTCTCGCATGCGTGCTCGATTTCGATGCCGTGTTCAAGCAGATTGTCGCAGATGCTCTTACCCGGCACGGCGTCGATGACCGCGCCTTCCGGACACAGTTCGACGTGAGGCAGCACAACGATTTGAGGCATACAAATTCCGTTCTGGTCTGTGAGGCACGGACGCCGCCCTTCAGGCACCGTACCATTTTACTGGTGGCGCGGCCGTTTTTGGCACGCGCCGCGTGATTCAGCGGCGACGCGTGAATCATCGATTCACGACATCGCCCTGGTTGCGTCCACCGCGCCGGCTGAAGACTGGCGCGCCGTCAGATCTCGTCGAGCTTGCGGCCCGCAAGCGCGCGACGAATGCTCTTGTCCATCCGGCGCGCGGCGAATTCGTCGGTGCCTTCGGCGAGTGTCTTCGTCGCGGCTTCGATTGCGTCGGTATCGTCGCTGGGCGCGATTGCGCGCAGCGCGGCGACGAGATCTTCGAGCGCGCTGCGCTCGTCGGCGTCGAGCAGTTCGCCGTCGGCCGCGAGCGCCGCTTCCGTCGCCTCGATCAGCCGCTGCGCTTCGACCTGCGCCTCGCGCAGCGCCCGCGCGCGCATATCGACTTCCGCCGTCTTGAAGCTGTCTTCGAGCATGCGCGCGACGTCGTCGTCGGCGAGGCCGTACGACGGCTTCACGACCACCGACGCCTCCACGCCCGAATGCTGCTCGCGCGCAAACACGGATAGCAGACCGTCCGCATCGACCTGGTAGGTGACGCGGATACGCGCCGCGCCCGCTGCCATCGGCGGAATGCCGCGCAACTCGAAACGCGCCAGCGAACGGCAGTCGGATACGAGCTCGCGCTCGCCCTGGACGACGTGAATCGCCATCGCCGTCTGACCGTCCTTGAAGGTGGTGAATTCCTGTGCCCGCGCGACGGGAATGGTCGAATTGCGCGGGATGATCTTCTCGGCGAGACCGCCCATCGTTTCGACGCCGAGCGACAGCGGAATCACGTCGAGCAGCAGCCAGTCGTCGCCGTCGGCGCCGCGGTTGCCCGCGAGCAGATCGGCCTGGATGGCCGCCCCGAGCGCGACGACCTGATCCGGGTCCAGATTGGTCAGCGGCGGCTGGCCGAAGAAGTTTTCGACTGCGCGGCGGATCACCGGCATGCGCGTCGCGCCGCCGACGAGCACGACGCCGTTGATATCGGCCGCCGTCAATTTCGCGTCGCGCAGCGCTTTTTTCGTCGGGCCGAGCGTGCGCTGCACGAGCGCCTGCGTGATCGTTTCGAACGCCGCTTCATCGACGGTGACGTCGATCTTCGCGCCGCTGGCGAGTGTTACCTGGACGGCAGCGTCCGGCGCGGACGACAGCGCTTCCTTCGCGACGCGCACGGCGTCGAGCAGCAGCCGCACGTCTTCCGGCGTCAGCGACGCGGCGGGAACATTCGCCTTCTCCAAAACATGGCGGTACAGCGCGTGATCGAAGTCGTCGCCGCCGAGCGCAGAATCGCCGCCCGCCGCGAGCACTTCGAAAACACCCTTCGTGAGCTTCAGGACGGACAGATCGAAGGTGCCGCCGCCCAGGTCGTACACGGCGTACAGACCCTCCGCGCCGTTGTCGAGACCGTACGCAATCGCGGCCGCCGTCGGCTCGTTCAGCAGGCGCAGCACATTCAGGCCGGCCAGACGCGCGGCATCCTTGGTTGCCTGGCGCTGCGCTTCGTCGAAATACGCCGGCACCGTGATCACCGCGCCGACCAGCTCGTCGCCGAGCGTGTCTTCCGCGCGATAACGCAGCGTCGCGAGAATTTCCGCGGACACCTCGACGGGACTCTTCACGCCGTCGACGGTACGGATCTGCACCATGCCCGGCGCATCGACGAAGTCGTAGGGCGCGTTTTCCGCGTGCTCGACTTCGCTCTTGCCGCGCCCCATGAAGCGCTTGACCGAGACGATCGTGTTGCGGGGATCGGTGGCGGCTTCCGCTTTCGCCACGCGGCCAATGCGGCGGCCGCCCTTCTCCAGATACCGCACGACGGACGGCAGCAGATAGTGGCCTTCGTCGTCGGGCAATACGTCGGGCACGCCGCTGCGCACCGCCGCGACGAGAGAGTTGGTCGTGCCGAGGTCGATGCCGACCGCGAGACGCCGCTGATGCGGCGCGGGCGCCATGCCGGGTTCAGAAATTTGCAGTAAAGCCATCTGGAATCTTCTTCGGGGCTTGCTTCGCCCCGGTCCTGATCGTGTTGGTTCGCGTGGTGATTGGGCGGGTTCATCGAACCGCGTCGTGCTGCGACAGGCGGCCTCAGACGTCGAGCCGCTCGATCTGCGTGCCGATCTCCGCAGCCACGCGCTCGATGAACATCAGTTGCCGTACGGCTTCGCCCGCTGCCTGATTCGAGCCGCTGTCGAGCAATGCCGCCAGCTTCGTGAAGCGCAGCTTTTCCTCTTCGCGCAACTCGGCGAGCAATGCATCGAGCGCATCGATGTTCTTCGCCGCCGACGCATCCTCGATGCTCTCGCGCCATTCCATTTGCTGCATCAGGAACGCCGGCTCCATCGCCGTGTTGTTCTCCGCGCCGACATCGATGCCGCGCAGCGTCAGCAGGTAGCGCGCGCGCTTCAGCGGATCGCGCAGCGTCTGATACGCCTCGTTCGTGCGCGTGGCCCACTGCATCGCGATGCGCTTTTGCGCGTCGCCCGCAGCGGCGAAACGGTCGGGATGCACCTGCGCCTGCACCGTGCGATACGCGTGATCCAATGCGGACGTATCGAGCGCGAATTGCTCGGGCAGGTTGAAGAGTTCGAAGTGACTGTCGTTCAGCGAAGCCATCAGGTTACTTTGTCCATGCAATGCGCGCCGGGCAGCGCCGAAGCGCACACCAGGTGCGCGGCGAAATTGAAAAAAGGCGGCACAGGCCGCCTTTTCAGCATGACTCGCGCGCTTACACGCGGAACGATTCGCCGCAGCCGCACTCGTCCTTCACGTTCGGGTTGTTGAACCTGAAGCCTTCGTTCAACCCTTCGCGTGCGAAGTCGAGTTCCGTGCCGTCGATATAAGCGAGGCTCTTCGGGTCCACCACGATCTTCACGCCCTTGCATTCGAACACTTCGTCTTCGGGCGCGAGTTCGTCGACGTACTCGAGCTTATACGCGAGGCCCGAGCAACCCGTCGTGCGCACACCGAGCCGCAGCCCGACGCCCTTGCCGCGCCGGATCAGATATTTCTGCACGTGTTGTGCTGCCTTTTCGGTCAACGTAATTGCCATAGCGTTTCTCAATGTGCGGCACGCCGACGCTCCTCACGAAGCGTGTCGCGACCCTGCCTGCTTCCCAAATCGTTCCGGCGGACGCCGATAGCAACCACCACTACCGACGCGTCGCCGTGCCACTCCGACGCACTGAACCGCGCCGTCTTCAAGCCGATTGCTCAGCCTTCGCTGCGTCAGCCGTTTCGCCGTGACGCTGCTTGTAGTCGGCAACGGCCGCCTTGATCGCGTCTTCCGCGAGGATCGAGCAGTGGATCTTCACGGGCGGCAGCGCCAGCTCTTCGGCGATCTGCGTGTTCTTGATCGACAGCGCCTGATCCAGCGTCTTGCCCTTCACCCATTCCGTGACGAGCGAGCTCGACGCGATGGCCGAACCGCAGCCGTACGTCTTGAACTTTGCGTCTTCGATCACGCCGTCTGCGCCAACGCGAATCTGCAGCTTCATCACGTCGCCGCAAGCGGGCGCGCCGACCATGCCAGTGCCGACCGTGTCGTCGTCCTTCGAGAACGAACCGACGTTGCGCGGGTTTTCGTAGTGATCCAGAACCTTGTCGCTATATGCCATTTTGTGACTCCTTGATTCGATTCAACCTGCGTGCGTGTATCGACTGATTTCAGGCGCGCTCAGTGCGCGGCCCATTGAATCGTCGACAGATCGATGCCGTCCTTGTGCATTTCCCACAGCGGCGACAGATCGCGCAGCTTCGCAATCTTGCTCTTCAGCAGGTTGATGACGTAATCGACGTCCTGCTCCGTCGTGAAGCGGCCGACCGTGAAGCGGATCGAGCTGTGCGCCAGTTCGTCGTTGCGGCCGAGCGCGCGCAGCACATACGACGGTTCCAGCGACGCCGACGTACACGCCGATCCCGACGACACCGCGACGTCCTTCACCGCCATGATCAGCGACTCGCCTTCGACGAAGTTGAAGCTGATGTTCAGGTTGTGCGGGACACGCTTTTCCATGTCGCCGTTCACATACGTTTCTTCGATCTCTTGCAGGCCGCGCAGCAGCTTGTCGCGCAGCATGCGGATGCGTTCGTTTTCGGTCGCCATTTCTTCACGCGCGATACGGAACGCTTCGCCCATGCCGACGATCTGGTGCGTCGCCAGCGTGCCCGAACGCATGCCGCGCTCGTGACCGCCGCCGTGCATCTGCGCTTCGATGCGCACGCGCGGCTTGCGGCGCACATACAGCGCGCCAATGCCCTTCGGGCCATATGTCTTGTGCGCCGAGAACGACATCAGGTCGACCTTCAGCTTCTGCAGGTCGATTTCGACCTTGCCGGTAGCCTGCGCCGCGTCGACGTGGAAAATGATGCCCTTCTCGCGGCAGATCTCGCCGATCGTCTCGATGTCCTGCACGACACCGATCTCGTTGTTCACGTGCATCACCGAAACGAGGATCGTGTCCGGACGCAGTGCGGCCTTGAACACGTCGAGGTCGATCAGACCGTCGTCCTTCACATCGAGGTACGTGACTTCGTAGCCTTCGCGCTCCAGCTCACGTGTAGTGTCGAGCACAGCCTTGTGCTCGGTCTTCACCGTGATGATGTGCTTGCCCTTGCCTTTGTAGAAGTGCGCCGCACCCTTGATGGCGAGGTTGTCCGATTCCGTCGCGCCTGAAGTCCAGATGATTTCGCGCGGGTCGGCGTTGACGAGCGCCGCGACGTTCTCGCGCGCTTCCTCGACGGCACGTTCCGCGTCCCAGCCGTATGCGTGGCTGCGCGATGCCGGGTTACCGAACTGCTCGCGCAGGTACGGAATCATCTTGTCCACCACGCGCGGGTCGACGGGTGTCGTCGCGCTGTAGTCCATGTAAATGGGCAGGTGGGGAATGTCGTTATTCATCAATCGCTCCGGGGACATCAGTGCTTATGGCTTCATGGTTCTGGCGTTCGCGTCTTGGCGCGTTCTGTCAGCCGGCCATGTTGAAAACGGAATTCGGCCCTTTCGGCACCGCGCGCGGCTCCACGGCTGGCGCTTCCGTACGCCGGTCGCGCAGCACAGCCGTCGAGCCTTCGCGCGAACGCTGCTGGTCGACCAGGTCTTTCAGAGAAACGGAGTCGAGATACTCGACCATCTTCTGGTTCAGCGTCGACCACAGTTCATGCGTCATGCAATGGCCGTCGTGATGCTTCGTGCCTTCGCACGAACCCTTGCCGCCGCATTGTGTGGCATCGAGCGGTTCGTCGACGGCGATGATGATGTCCGCGACCGTCACATCCTCTGCGCGACGCGCGAGGTTGTAGCCGCCGCCCGGCCCGCGCACGGATTCGACGATCTCGTGACGGCGCAGCTTGCCAAACAGCTGCTCGAGGTAGGACAGGGAGATATGTTGGCGCTGGCTGATACCCGCAAGCGTCACCGGGCCCTGCTCCTGGCGCAATGCCAGGTCGATCATCGCCGTGACGGCGAAACGGCCTTTCGTGGTGAGTCTCATATGTGGTGGGAACCGCAATTCTCGACAAGTTTGGTCAAGTATAAATACATGACGGATTTAGTCAAGTATCCCTATCTCGATTTGGGTCATTTACTTAACGAAAAACCTGTCTACGGGGTCAATTGGGGCCGCAGTGCCGCGATCAGGCCACGGCAGGCGGTTTCGCACTGGTCCAGCACGATTTCGAAGCCTTCGCCGCCGCCGAAGTACGGATCGACGACCTCGCGCGCATCGAAACCTGGCGCGGGTCTTTCCACGCCACTTGCGTCCGGCGCACCCGCGTCAGCCGCAAATTCCATCAGCAGACGAATCTTGTCGCGCTGCCCGGCCGGACAGATCTGTCTGAGTGCGGCGATATTTTTGTCGTCCATCGCGACGATCAGGTCGAAGCGCTGGAAATCGTCCGCGGTGATCTGACGGCCGCGAAATATCGACAAATCGTAACCGCGATTTTTTGCAGCCCGCTGCGCGCGTTCATCCGGCGCTTCGCCGATGTGCCAGTCGCCCGTACCCGCCGAATCCACGATCACGCGATCCACGAGCTTCGCTTCTGCCAGCAGGTGCCGCATGACGCCTTCCGCGGTCGGGGAACGGCAAATGTTCCCAAGGCACACGAAGCAGATGGCGACGGTTTTCATCAGTGGCTGAGCGGCTCAGCCGCAAGTGTCATATGTGGTGAAACTGTGCCGCGATTATACAAAGCCATGCAAAATCACGCCGGCGGCGCGCCAGCAGCGATGCCGATTACATCGGCTGTGCGGACATGCGTGCCGTCGCGGGCATGACAGCCTCGCCACCGACGAATCCATACGAAACGGTACGAGCAAGTTCAGCCGACACGCGCTCGGCAGCGAGCGGCGACTGCGCGGCCGCGCCGTTATACAGATGCAGGTAAGCAACGGCCGCAAGCGGCACAACGATGGCTAATGGCCAATACACCGATATTTTCTTTTTCATGATGTGGTTCTCTTTAAGCGGGCCCTAGTGACAGACGCACTTTGCCCAGTCGAAATGGTAGCCGAGGACGCAATCCGGAAAAACCCGCCCCGCCGGAACACAGCGTTGCGTCCCGATGAACAGTCGGGATCGCGAAGCGATTTCGCAAAGTGCCGACGCCAGTCTTTCGACCGCCGAAAGATATCCTTACAAAAGCACACACAGGTAATACTCGGCAGGCGGTACAACTAGCTACATGGATAGACACGCATCTCTCGCTTGTCTTAACACTCAAATGAAACGTCTTATTCCTTCTTTCCTTCCTGCCGCCGTTGCACTCTGCGCGGTCGCCACGCTCGGCGGATGTGCCGCGTATCCGTACGGCGGCCCGCCGGCGGGCTACGGCTACAACGACGGGTATTACGATGGCTACGGCGTCCCCGCGTATGGCTACGCCGAGCCGCCCGTTCAATCGAGCCTTTTCCTGGGCTTCGGCGGATACTCGGGGCCCGACTATGACCGCCGCTATTGGGGCGGACGCGGCTATGACCACGGCAATTACGGCAATTACAATCGCGGCGACCGTGGCAACTGGAACGGTAATGGCCGGGGCGGCAATGGCAACAACGGCGGCCCGCCGCGCGGCCAGCCACCACAGGCGGGCAATCCGCCGCCGCAGAACCCCGGCGGCAATTCGGGCGGCGGCTACCATGGCAATCGGCCGCCCGTGCAGGCGGGCGCGGGTCAGCAGCAAGGCGGGGGCAATCGCGGCGGCGGCGGTAATCGCGGCGGTGGCGGCGGACAGGCATGGAACAACGAAGGCGGCAGGCCGCACTGATTGCCGCAGTGCCTGGCGCAATAAGGAAGAGGCTGTATCGCACATGCGATACAGCCTCTTTCAATTTCGACGCTCGAAAGAGGAGCGTTACCCGATATGTGTCTTGCTCGCGGCGTAGAGTTCGCGGAACGTGCGCCCTACGGGCGCCGGCATCTCGCGCGTATTCGTCCAGCCCGCGCCAAGTGGCAGCTTCGCAATCGACTTCCGGCTGCCGCCCATCCGCTCGAGAATCCGCACCGCGACCTTCGTGAAAAGACTGTACGCCGTCGGATGCATGGCCAGATAGCCCCACACAGCGAGTCCGTAGCGCTCCTGCCACGGCCGCAGATGCCGCTCCACCTGGCGCTCGCGCAGTTTGCGCAGCAGATCCGACAGCGGAATGCCGACCGGGCATACGCTATTGCATTCACCGCATAGCGTCGCGGCCTGCGGAAGGTCGAGCGCCTTTTCGATGCCGACATAGCTGGGTGTGAGCACCGAGCCCATCGGCCCCGGGTAGACCCACCCATACGCGTGTCCGCCGACCTTCTGATACACAGGGCAATGGTTCATGCACGCGCCACAGCGGATACAGCGCAGCATCTCCTGAAAGTCGCCGCCGATCAGCCCGGTGCGCCCGCCATCGACCAGCACCACGTACATATGCTCCGGCCCGTCCTGGTCGCCCTCCCGGCGCGGCCCCGTCAGCACGGAGAAATAGTTCGACACGTCCTGCCCCGTCGCCGAGCGCGGCAACAGACGCATGGCCGTCGCGAGATCCTCGAGCGTCGGCAGTACCTTTTCGATGCCCGTGACCGCGACGTGCACGCGCGGCATCACCGTGCACATGCCTTCGTTGCCTTCGTTGGTCACGAGCGCGACCGAACCCGTTTCCGCGATCACGAAATTGCCGCCCGTCACGCCCATGTCGGCCGTCATGAAGTGCGGACGCAGCATCTCGCGCGCCTCGCGCGTCATCTCGGGGATTTCGGTCAGACGCGGCTTCTGGTGCGTCTTTGCGAACAGGTCGGCGATCTCTTCCTTATCCTTGTGGACGACGGGCGCGATGATGTGGCTCGGCGGCTCGTTGTCGTTGATCTGCAGGATGTATTCGCCGAGGTCGGTTTCGATCGACTGCACGCCCATCTGTCCCAGCACCTCGTTCAGGCGCATTTCCTCGGACACCATCGACTTCGTCTTGATCACCTTCTTCACGTCGTGCTTGCGCGCGATATCAGCGACGAGCTTCGCGGCGTCTTGTGTCGATTCGGCGAACAGCACGGTGACGCCGCGCCGCGTCGCCTCGCGCTCGAAGGTCTCCAGCCAGACGTCAAGGTTCTCCAGCGCGCGGTTGCGGCGCTCCTTGAGCGCGGCGCGCGTGGCGGGGAAATCGATTGCCAGCATCGCCGACGCGCGCGCCGACACGAATTTCGTCGACAGCTTGGTGAGGTTCTGCTGAAGGCGCTGGTCGGCGAGTTTCTGGCCCGCGCGCGCCTTGAACTGCATCGTTTGGACTTGCATGACAGCCTTGGGGATCGGTTACAGGTTTGCGCTACCGCTTGCTGGCACTTATCAGGCAACGAACAACGTTCGACCGCGCTCAGGCGTCGCCTGCCAGAACCTGCGCGATGTGCAGCACGCGCGTGGTCGTATCGCCCGTGCGCCGCAGGCGCCCTTCGATATTCAACATGCAGCCGAGATCGCCCAGCACGACGGCTTGCGCGCCGCTCGCCTGCACATTGGCGCACTTCTCGTCGACGATCGCCGTCGAGATGTCGCCGAACTTCACGGCAAACGTACCGCCGAAGCCGCAGCAATGCTCGCAGTCCTTCATCTCGGTCACGGCGACGCCAGCCTGCGCGAGCAACGCGCGCGGCTGCTGCTTGACGCCCAGCTCGCGCAGCCCCGAACAGGAGTCGTGATACGTCACGGGCCCCTGAAATTCGCCCGGCGTCAGCTCGACCTTCGCGACGGTGGCGAGAAAATCGGTGAGTTCATAGACCTTCGGACGCAGCCGCCCGAAGCGGCCCATCAGTTCGGGGTCATCAGCGAACAGGTCGCCGTAATGTGCGCGGATCATCCCGCCGCATGAGCCCGACGGCACGACCACGTAATCGTATTGCTCGAACTCGCGCAGCGTCTTTTCCGCCAGGTCCCGCGCGATGCGCCGGTCGCCGGAGTTGTAGGCGGGCTGCCCGCAGCACGTTTGCGCCGGCGGCACGAACACCTCGTAGCCAGCGCGCTCGATCAGCTTGATCGCGGAGAAGCCGATTTCGGGGCGCATCAGATCGATCAGGCAGGTGACGAAAAAACCGACTCGCATGTGTGCTCCTCCGGGGAAACGTCCCCGATTATCCGCTGTTTGGCGCGCAATACCAACGCGTAACCGCCCCACTGCGCAATGAACCGCCAAATAGTGAGATTGGAGGATCATTTCCAATGGCGTTCGCTTTTTTCACAATACGAGATACAATCAGTTTCCGCTGTTTGACGCGTCAACCGTTTAGCCTTATGAGCGATACGAACCCGGACCCCAAGACGTCGATTCAGGTGATCGAGCGCATGATGCGCCTGCTGGATGCCCTCGCCGCGCATAGCGACCCGGTCAGCCTGAAGGAACTCGCGCAACGCACCGATCTTCACCCGTCCACCGCCCATCGCATCCTGAACGATATGGTGACCTGCCGGCTGGTGGATCGCTCGGACCCGGGCACCTACCGTCTCGGCATGCGACTGCTGGAACTGGGCAATCTCGTCAAGGCGCGCCTGTCGGTGCGCGACGCCGCGCTGATGCCGATGCGCGAGCTGCACCGGCTGACGGGCCAGACCGTCAACCTGTCGGTGCGTCAGGGCGACGAAATCGTCTACATCGAGCGAGCCTATTCCGAGCGCTCGGGCATGCAGGTGGTTCGCGCCATAGGCGGCCGTGCGCCGCTGCATCTGACTTCCGTCGGCAAGCTGTTTCTCGCCGCCGACGAATCGACCCGCGTGCGCGCCTACGCGACCCGCACGGGTCTGTCGGGCCACACGCAGAACAGCATCACCGATCTCACCAAGCTGGAACGCGAACTGTCGCACGTGCGCCAGCAGGCATGCGCGCGCGACAACGAAGAACTGGAACTCGGCGTACGCTGCATCGCAGCCGGCATTTACGACGATACGGGCAAGCTCGTCGCTGGCCTGTCGCTGTCCGCGCCGGCCGACCGTCTGCAGGACTCGTGGCTCGGCCAGTTGAGCAAGACTGCGCTGGTAATTTCCGAGTCGCTCGGCTATCACCCGCAGGTGCAGCACGCAAGCACTTCGGCACATACAGCATGATGCCCGCCCACACGCGCGAATAAAAAAGCCCCGCAATGCGGGGCTTTTTGTTGGGCAGAGCTTTCGCTCAGGTCCCGGCGCCGTTGGCGTCCGCGCTGGTGATGCGCTGTTCGCCGCCGTTGTCGAGCCACGTGCGCAGACGTTGCGCATCGGCGAAACGCGAGTACTTGCCCGATGAATCGAGCAGCACCATGATCATCGGACGATCGTGGATCGTTGCCTGCATCACGAGGCACTCGCCTGCTTCGTTGATGAAGCCTGTCTTCTGCAGGCCGATATCCCAAGTCGGGTTGCGCACCAGCGCGTTCGTGCTGTTGTAGGCAATCGTGCGCTTGCCCGTGTACACCTCGTAGCTGCGATCGGTCGAGAACCTGCGGATCAGCGGATACTGATACGCGGCGTTGACCATCTTCACCAGATCACGCGCGCTCGATACGTTCTGGCTCGTCAGGCCCGTCGGATTTTCGAAGTGGGTGTCGGTCATGCCGAGCGCCTTCGCCTTCGCGTTCATCGCGGCCATGAAAGCGGGACGACCACCCGGGAAGTAACGCGACAACGCTGCCGCCGCGCGGTTTTCCGACGCCATCAGCGCGATGTGCAACATGTCCTCACGCGAGAGCACCGAGCCGACCGACAGGCGCGAGCCGGTATTCTTCTCGTAGTCGCGATCTTCGTCGGTGACTTCGATCTGCTCGGTCATCGCCGCCTTCGAATCGAGCACGACCATCGCCGTCATCAGCTTGGTGATCGACGCGATGGGCACGACGGCGCGCGAGTTCTTGTCGAACAGCGACTCAGACGTGTTCTGGTCGACCACGTAAGCGACGCTCGAACGCAGCATCAGCGCGTCAGGCGTCTCGTGCAGGCCGAACGCCGTGCCGACGGACGGTTGACGCGGCTCGAACGCGACGCGGCGCACGACCGAGTGATGACGGCCGTTCACCGTGTACGAGACGCGGCGCTTCTTCGAAACGGTGCGGGGCTGATCGTCATCGTTCTTCGCGGCGGCCTTGACGTCCTTCGCGGCCTTCGACGACTTGCTGGAGACTTGCTCGGCGGCGGCCTTCTTCGAAGGCTTCTTACCGGCTTTCGCGGACGTGGCAGGCGCCGTGGCGGACGCGGCGAAGGCGTCCACCGGCGCAGCAAAAGCCGCTGCGATGACCACCGAGGCAGCCACCGACAGAGCGGTGCTGAGCGCCGCGCCGTGCATCACTTTCAGTGACGAAAACATGTCGGTTTTCATTGGTGTTCTGGTTGGAGCGGCGAGAGAGTTTTCGCCAGTGTAGTAAAACAGTTAAAAATTAGCAATATTAAGCACTTATCGACAGTCCTTAAACCGAGTTGTCAGACTCGATTGCGGAAAAGCAATAAGTTGCAGGTGCATCATTGAAAATACCAATGACACGCCAGCAAGCCGCCCTCGCCAATTCGCTGAAAGACTCTCACTCGTTCAGCATATCGGCATCTTCGAACCAAACTTGATCAGGGGAAGTACGGTCGCGTACGCATGGCAATACGATCCTGCCGCAAGCATCCAGCGCGCGATGCCTGCCGCACCGAAGCACACATGCGGACGGGCGCGCCGGCCGACTCTTAAGCGACTACTGCGAAGCAGCATGCCGCGCGTTCGACCGGGATGGCGATTTAACGTTCCGCTACGGTTTTCGGTTTACCTGAGAATTTTACCTTTTTGCCCGAAAATTCGCCTCCGGCGCATCCCAAGCCCTTATCTGGCTTGAGAGACCACCTTTTTCACCGCACCACATCGGTGCAAACCCTAATGTGCATGCGCTTCACCACAATGTCATAAACGCTACATAACGTCTTGTTTTATTAGTAATTTCTATGCGTTGTGCGTTGCACAAAAAAGTCCTTGACATCTATCGGCGTCGTCCTAAAATGGGAACCATTGCTGCGACGCACAATTGACAGCGGACCAGCGATTCCTAATTTGTTCTGCAGTTAACCCAACTCGGTCCGCGCCAGACGGGCCGGTAATCCAGGAGCGTAAACATGACTCTGCTGACCCCTGAGCAATTCGCCGCAGCACAGAAGGCCAACCTTGAAACGCTGTTTGGCCTGACTTCGAAGGCATTCGAAGGCGTCGAAAAGCTGGTCGAGCTGAATCTCCAGGTCGTCAAGTCGACGATCGCTGAAGGCCAGGAAAACGCACAACGTGCGCTGTCGGTGAAGGACGCGCAAGAACTGCTCGCGCTGCAAGCGAGCCTGACGCAGCCGGTGGCCGAGAAGGTTCTGTCGTACGGTCGTCACCTGTACGAAATCGCATCGGCCACGCAAGCTGAGTTTGCGCGTGTTGCTGAAGCGCAATATGAAGAACAGAACAAGAAGGTGCAGGCGCTCGTCGAGAACGTCGCGAAGAATGCACCGGCTGGTTCGGAAACGGCTGTCGCCGTGATCAAGTCGGCCATCACGGCCGCGAACACGACGTACGAAACGGTTCACAAGGCAACGAAGCAGGCTGTCGAAATCGCTGAAAGCAACTTCAACGCGGCTGCTACGGCTGCATCGAAGGCCGCTTCGCAAGCTGCTGCTCAGGCTTCGCGTACGGCAGCTTCGGCCAAGAAGGCTGCTGTCTGATAACGATGTAACGGCTTCAACGGATCGGGCTTCACCTGCGTGTCGACGGATGCCCCATCGTCTGTCGGCGCGCAGCCGCGAGATGCACTGTCGAAGTGACTGGCGGTATGAACAGCGCCGCATGGTCGAGACTTCAGTGGCCATGCGGCCAGACGCTCCGATACGTTAAACAGCGTATCGTTTCCCCGGTCTAGGCCGGGTTTTTTTTGCCTTTTTTTTGTTTTTTTTTGCCTGCGCGGCCGGCGGTCTGGTTTGGTTCGGTTGTTCGCGGTGGTATCCGTGAGTTGCCTGCGTGCCTCAGGCGTTGCAGTTCGGTGTATTTGACTTCGCGCTGGCATTCGCGGTTTGCTTTTGCTTTTGCTTTCGCTGGCATCCGCGAATTG
>NZ_JAGUUD010000039.1:0-65071 GCF_020177535.1 Paraburkholderia sp. XV
CGCCGCTCTTCGTGATCTCGCGCACGTCCGGCTGGGCCGCGCACATCATCGAGCAACGCGTCGACAACAAGATCATTCGACCCAGCGCAAATTACACCGGACCGGAGAATTTGAAGTTCGTGGCGCTAAATAGGAGAAAATAGCGTCCGCTGTGCGCTCTCGGGGCGCGTGCAGTACCCCGGCGGTTGTGAAATTGCAATCGTGCACTGTTTAAACTCTGAAATTAGATAGAAAGGTTCTCTCCCATGAAAAAACTGCTGATCGCTACCGTTATTGGCGCTCTGTCTTCGACACTGCTGGTGACGGCGCCCAGCGCGTTCGCACAATCGACCACCACGGCCAAGCCGAAGGCGCCGCAGCCCAAGCGCCTGATCAAGCGCAAGCCGAATCCGGCCAAGGAAGCCAAGGTCGATCCGGTTCCGGAGGGTGCGGAAAAGTGGTCGTGCAAGGAAGGTCTGTCGTTCGAACTGAAGGGCGACATGAAGCGCGACCAGATCGTCACTGTCCACTGGGGCAACAAGAACTACAACCTGCCGCGTGAAAACACGACGACGGGCGCAGATCGCTTCCACGACGCCGCAAGCGGCATGGACCTCGTCGTGATCCCGACCAAGGCGATGCTGTTCTCGGACAAGGACAGCTCGCGTCTGGCCGACGAATGCGTGACGGCCGCCATGTCCCAAGGCGCGCCGGCGCCGACGCAGTCGAACGCCATCAACAAGGCCCAGTAACACGGGCCTGACAGGGAAACCTCGATGTCCGCACCGATCTCCAACGTCCGGCCCGATCCGGATACAGTACTGGTCGATATCGTCGACTATGTGCTGGATTACAAGCTCGAGAGCGATCTTGCGCTGGAGACGGCGCGCAATTGCCTGATCGACACGCTCGGCTGCGGACTCGAAGCCCTGTCCTACCCTGCCTGCACCAAGCTGATGGGACCGATCGTGCCCGGCACGATCGTCCCGAACGGCGCCAGGGTGCCGGGCACGCCGTTCCAGCTGGACCCTGTGCAAGCCGCGTTCAACATCGGCGCCATGATCCGCTGGCTCGACTTCAACGACACCTGGCTTGCGGCCGAATGGGGCCATCCGTCCGATAACCTCGGCGGCATTCTCGCGACGGCCGACTGGCTCTCGCGCACCGCTGTCGCCAACGGCAAAAAGCCGCTCGCGATGAAAGACGTCCTGATCGCCATGATCAAGGCGCACGAAATTCAAGGCTGCATCGCGCTCGAAAACTCGTTCAACAAGGTCGGCCTCGATCATGTGCTGCTCGTGAAGCTTGCTTCCACAGCCGTGGTTGGCCAGTTGCTCGGACTGTCGCGCGATGAGCTGATCAACGCAGTCTCGCAGGCGCTGGTCGATGGACACGCGCTGCGCACTTACCGCCATGCGCCGAACACGGGCTCGCGCAAGTCCTGGGCAGCAGGCGACGCCACGTCGCGCGCGGTGCGTCTCGCGCTGATCGCGAAGACGGGCGAAATGGGCTATCCGTCCGTGCTGACCGCGAAAACGTGGGGCTTCTACGACGTGCTGTTCAGAGGACAGCCGTTCCGGTTCCAGCGTCCGTACGGCACGTACGTGATGGAGAACGTGCTCTTCAAGATTTCGTTCCCCGCGGAATTCCATGCGCAAACGGCTGCTGAAGCGGCGATGTCGCTGCATCAGCAGTTGGGCGCGAGCGGCAGGCGTATCGAAGACATCGCGAAGATCACGATCCGCACGCACGAAGCGGCCATCCGCATCATCGATAAAAAAGGCCCGCTGAACAATCCGGCCGACCGCGATCACTGTATCCAGTACATGATCGCCGTGCCGCTGATTTTCGGGCGCCTGACGGCTGCCGATTACGAAGACGCCGTCGCGCGCGACCCGCGCATCGACGCGCTGCGCGACAAGATGGAATGCGTGGAAGATCCGCAGTTCACGAAGGATTATCACGACCCGGACAAGCGCTCGATCGCAAATGGGCTGACAATCGCGTTCACCGACGGATCGACGTTCGACGAGGTAGTCGTTGAGTACCCGCTCGGTCACAAGCGTCGCCGCGCCGAAGGCATCCCGCTGCTGGTCGAGAAGTTCAGGACGAATCTCGCGCGGCGCTTTGCGGCGAAGCAACAACAAGCGATCCTCGATGTGTCGCTGGATCAGGCAAAGTTAGAAGCGATGCCTGTCAATGAATACGTCGATCTGTACGTCATGTGAGTTCAGAAACGTAGCAACGTCATTTCCTCGAAAACCCCAGGAAAATTACCATGGCCCACAATCTCCACAAAACACTCAAGGAATTCGACAGCGGTTCCGGCAAAGGCAAGTTCTATTCGCTGCCGCAGCTTGGTAAGGCGCTGAACGTCAAGATCGACCGGCTGCCCGTGTCGATCCGCCTCGTGCTGGAATCGGTGCTGCGTAACTACGACGGCAAGAAGATCTCGGAAGAACACATCGAGCAGCTCGCGAACTGGAAGCCGACGGCTTCGCGCGTCGACGAAATTCCGTTCGTCGTTGCACGTGTCGTGCTGCAGGACTTCACGGGCGTGCCGCTGCTGGCCGACATCGCAGCCATGCGCGGCGTCGCGCAGCGCGCGGGCAAGAACCCGAAGTCGATCGAGCCGCTGGTCCCCGTCGATCTCGTCGTCGATCACTCGGTGCAGATCGACCACTTCCGCGAAAAGGACGCGCTCGACCTGAACATGAAGCTGGAGTTCAAGCGCAATAACGAGCGCTACCAGTTCATGAAGTGGGGCATGCAGGCGTTCGACACGTTCAAGGTCGTGCCGCCGGGCGTCGGCATCGTTCACCAGGTGAACCTGGAATACCTCGCACGTGGCGTGCACAAGAAGGCTGAAAACGGCGACACCGTCTATTACCCGGACACGCTGGTCGGCACGGACAGCCACACGACGATGATCAACGGCATCGGCGTGGTCGGCTGGGGCGTGGGCGGCATCGAAGCGGAAGCGGGCATGCTCGGCCAGCCGGTGTACTTCCTGACGCCGGACGTGGTCGGCGTGCACCTGAAGGGCAAGCTGCGCGAAGGCGTGACGGCGACCGACCTGGTGCTGACCATCACCGAACTGCTGCGTAAAGAAAAGGTGGTCGGCAAGTTCGTCGAATTCTTCGGCGAAGGCACGCGCTCGCTGTCGCTGCCGGACCGCGCGACGATCGGCAACATGGCGCCGGAATACGGCGCGACGATGGGCTTCTTCCCGGTCGACGAAAAGACGATCGACTACTTCAAGGGCACGGGCCGCACGGACGCCGAAATCTCCGCCTTCGAAAACTACTTCAAGGCGCAGGATCTGTTCGGCATCCCCGACGCCGGCGATATCGACTACACGAAGGTCGTCACGCTGGACCTGGGCACGGTTGCGCCGTCGCTGGCCGGCCCGAAGCGTCCGCAAGACCGCATCGAGATCACCCACGTCAAGTCGACCTTCACGGACCTGTTCTCGAAGCCGGTCGGCGAAAACGGCTTTGCGAAGAAGGCCGCCGACCTCGACACGCAATACACGACGAGCAACGGCGTCAACGTGAAGAACGGCGACATCCTGATCGCCGCGATCACGTCGTGCACGAACACGTCGAACCCGAGCGTGCTGCTCGCGGCGGGCCTGCTGGCAAAGAAGGCGGTCGAAGCCGGCCTGGAAGTGGCGCCGCACATCAAGACGTCGCTGGCGCCGGGATCGCGTATCGTCACCGAGTACCTGACGAAGACGGGCCTGCTGCCGTACCTCGACAAGCTCGGCTTCACGCTGGCTGCTTATGGCTGCACGACCTGTATCGGCAATGCGGGCGACCTGACGCCGGAACTGAACGAAGCGATCACGAAGAACGACATCGTCGCGGCGGCCGTGCTGTCGGGCAACCGTAACTTCGAAGCGCGTATTCATCCGAACATCCGCGCGAACTTCCTGGCTTCGCCGCCGCTGGTCGTCGCTTACGCGATCGCGGGCAACATCACGCGCGACCTGATGACGGAACCCGTCGGCAAGGGCAAGGGCGGCCGCGACATCTACCTCGGCGACATCTGGCCGACGAGCGAGGAAGTCAACGCGCTGCTCAAGTTCGCGCTGGACGCCGACGCGTTCCGCACGAACTACGCGCAGCTCACCAAGAAGGGCGACCTGTGGAGCAAGATCGAAGGCGAAGAAGGCCAGGTCTACGACTGGCCGAAGTCGACCTACATCGCGGAGCCGCCGTTCTTCGGCAGCAACTTCTCGATGGAGCCGGCTTCGAGCATCGCCGCCGTGAAGGGTGCGCGCGCACTGGGCATCTTCGGTGACTCGGTCACGACCGACCACATCTCGCCGGCAGGCTCGATCAAGGAAGATTCGCCCGCAGGCAAGTGGCTGAAGGAAAACGGCGTGCAGAAGGCCGACTTCAACAGCTACGGCTCGCGCCGCGGCAACCACGACGTGATGATGCGCGGCACGTTCGCGAACGTCCGCATCAAGAACCTGATGATCCCGGCGAAGGCCGATGGCACGCGCGTCGAAGGCGGCCTGACGATTCACCAGCCGAGCGGCGAACAGCTGTCCATCTACGACGCAGCGATGAAGTACATCGACGCCGGCACGCAGACGGTCATCTTCGCGGGCGAAGAGTACGGCACGGGCTCGTCGCGTGACTGGGCGGCGAAGGGCACGCAACTGCTGGGCGTCAAGGCTGTGGTCGCGCGCAGCTTCGAGCGTATCCACCGTTCGAACCTGGTCGGCATGGGCGTTCTGCCGCTGCAGTTCAAGGGCACGGACAGTGTGCAGTCGCTGAACATCACGGGCGAAGAAACGTACGACATCGAAGGTCTCGGCGACGACTTCAAGCCGCAACAGGAAGTCACGCTGGTGATTCATCGCAAGGATGGGTCGGAGCAGCGCGTGCAGGTTCTGCTGCGTATCGATACGCCGATCGAAGTCGATTATTACAAGCACGGCGGTATTCTGCCGTTCGTGCTGCGCTCGCTGCTCGCGGCGTAAGTTATCGCTTTGCAGGTGCTGCGTTCTCGTTGAGGACGCAGTGACTTTTAGAAGCCCGGTTTATCCGGGCTTTTTTTTGTTCGTCGCTTTGGTTCGTCGCAGTAGCCGTGCGTTTCTGGCGACGAGCATCCGAAAAACCACTGGACCACGTCGTCTCTCCAACGCCGCAAGAACCGCTAGGCGAACTGGTACAGCTTCACGGGATTGTCGACGAATATCCGTTGCTGCCAGTCCGCACGCCCAATCCAACCCGCGATGATGTCCAACAGGTTCGCATCGTCCGGCTTTCGAGCCTTTGCCGTCGGATGAGGCCAGTCGGTACCCCATAGCATCCGCTCCGGCGCCATATCGATCAGCGCTTTCGCAACGGGTGCAACGTCTTCATAGGCAGGCGCACCCGTCTTGCTATCGACGTACGGCCCCGACAACGTGATCCACGTATTGCCCCTTTCGACGAGACGTTGCGCGGCACGCAAGGCATCCGACGAGAGCCCGCCCGGTTGCGGAACGTGCGCGATATGGTCGATGACTAGCGGACAAGGCAGCGCCGCCAGATGAGGTTCGAGCTGCGGCAGCCGCGCGCCCTGCACGACAAGCTCGATATGCCAGCCGAGATTGGAGATACGTGCGGCAAGTGGCGCGAGCATGTCCAGCGTCGTCGCGCCCGGATAACTCAGGTTGAAGCGAATCGCGCGAATGCCGCCCCGATGCAGTGTCTGCAATTCGTCATCGCTTACTGAAGTATCGATGACGGCGACGCCCCGTGCCTGATCGCCGAATTGCCTGAGTGCTTCCAGCGTGCAGCGGTTATCCGTTCCGTACGTCGACGGCGTGACGACCACGTTCCGCTTCACGCCGAGCCGCGACTGCAGGAGCCGATACTGGCCGACCGTGGCATTCGGTGGGCGAAGCGTCGTGCCCGGCGCAACCGGGAACCGGTCGTCGTAGATATGCATGTGACAGTCGATGGCGCCTGCCGGCAGCCTGAACACCGGCTGCTGCGTGCCGCTCGACCATGTTTCTTCTGCACCTGCCAGGCTGGGCAGCGCTGCCGACGCAAGCGCCGCGCCAGCAACCTGGAGAAATTCGCGCCTCGTTCTGGACCTCATGCTCAGATGGTCCCCGTCTTCCCGGCAAGACGGCTTGCCGAACCGTTGCGCGTCAGGAGCAACAGCGTCGCGACGCTCACGAGTGTAAGAATGGCGAGCGGCATCAATGCCAGCGCGTAGCTACCCGTCGCGTCCTTCACCCATCCATAGACGTTCACCATCAGGCCGCCGCCGAGCAGGTTCGCGATCGCGTTGACAGTCGCAAGGCCTGCTGCCACGGCGCTGTTCGACAGCATGTCCGTGGCCAGTGCCCAGAACGGGCCCTTGAAGGAATACGCGCCGACGAGCACCCCGCACAGCATGCAGATCGTCGGCAGGAGCGAGCCGCTTAGCGACGTCGCGAACAGGCCCGCACCGATCAGCAGCATCGGCACGACGGTGTGCCAGCGGCGCTCGCCCAGCCGGTCGGAGCGGCGCCCCCAGTAGACCATCAGGACGGAAGCCACCGCGTACGGAACCGAGTTCAGCAAGCCCGTCTGCATGACGGAAAGCCCAAACGACTTGAGCAGTTGCGGCTGCCATACCGACAGCGTGCTGCCCGCCGCCGACGCGCAGGTATCGACGAGCGCGAGACACAACACATAGCGATTGCGGAACAGTTGCGCGAGCGGCAGCGACGGCACCTTCTTCGGCGCCTTGTGTTCGCTGACGAGCGCGTTGACGAGCCACGTACGCTCGTCGTCGTCGAGCCATCTCGCGTTCTCAGGCTTGTTGGTCAGCATGAACAGACAGGCGATGCCGAGCAGCACGGTCGGAATGCCTTCGAGAATGAACAGCCAGTGCCACCCGCGCAGTCCCCCGAATCCGTCCATCTGCAGGAGCAGCGCCGAAATCGGCGAGCCGATGAAACTCGCGGCCGGAATCGCGACCATGAAGGTCGCCACGATGCGCGCGCGGTACGACGCCGGAATCCAGTACGACAGATACAGCAGCACGCCGGGAAAGAAGCCCGCTTCGGCGGCGCCAAGCAGAAAGCGCAGGATGTAGAACGTCGTCGCGTTATGCACGAGCGCGGTCGCCGCTGACACGATGCCCCACGTGATCATGATGCGCGCGATCCAGATGCGCGCACCGTACTTTTGCAGCGCGAGATTGCTCGGCACTTCACAAAAGAAGTACGAAATGAAGAACAGACTGCTGCCGAATCCGAAGACCTTCGCCGACATGCCAAGGTCATGATTCATCTGCAGAGACGCCATGCCCACGTTGCCCCGGTCGATAAAGGCAAGCAGGTAGCACACCATCAGAAAGGGAATGAGTCGCCAGACGACCTTTCGTATCGTCCGGCGCTCGATCGCGGACCTGTCCATGAAACCGGTTTGCATCGTCGTCTCCGTTTATTGTGCGCCTATGCGCTGATTCGTGAATCGCTGCCACGCAATGACGGCGATGACGCCGCTGGCAAGCACCGCTGCCATTGCTGCAAAGGTATGTCGGACACCAAGCGCTTCGGACGCGGTCCCGACGAGCAGATAGCCGAACGGCATCGTGCCGTTGTAGGCCATCCCATACATGCCGACGAGCCCGCCGCGCACGTGTTCGGGACACTGCCGCTGGATGGTCGCGTTCGTCGACGTGGCCGCAAAAGTGAGGCTGAAGCCGAGCGCGTAGAAAGCCGGGATCGTTGCTGCCGCTTCCGACGTCGCGGCGAGCGACGCAAGCGCGCCGACAGCTGTCCACGGCGCCCACGCGATGAATCGTCGCGAGGCCGTCGGACCAATCGCCGAGGAAAGCAGGATCGCCGCGCTCAACGAACCCGCACCGGCGCAAGCGAAGAACACGCCCGTAAAGCGCGCCGCGTCATGAAACCCCTGATCAGCGAGCAGCGGCACGAGCGTCTGATAGCTGCCGGCGAACAAACCGATGCACGCGAGGATCGGCAGATAGCGCGCGGAGAACATATCGGACATCACATAGCCCACCGCGTCGCGCAGGCTGCTCTCCGCCCGCGCGGGCCGCGCGGCAGAGGCCGTTCTGATCGAACGCACGCACGTCGCCATGAAGCAGAGCGCGAACGCGTAGATCACAAACGATGTTCTGGGTCCGAGCGTCGGATAGACAAAGCCTGCAATCGTCGGCCCCACCATGCGGCCGACGTTGTAGACCATCGTGTTCATCGCGACGGCATTCGACGTATGAGCGGGATCTTCCAGGCTCGTGAGCAGCAGAACCTGGCGCGCGGGTGTTTCGATCGCACTCGACACGCCGATGGCGAGCGCATGCGCGAGGATCAGTTTCACACCGAGCACACCGAGCAGCGACAGCGTGAAGAGACTGGCCGTGAGTATCAGCGAGGTCGTGAGCACGCACAAGGTCGCGCGCTTCGCATTGGCCGAACTGATCCGCGAGCCTGCAACCGGTGCGACGATCAGTTGCGGTCCGTACAGCAGGAAGTTAAGCAGCGCGAGAATCGCCGCCGACCCCGACAGGTGATACACGAGCAGGTTCAGCGTGACGTTCTGCGTCCAGCTTCCCAGCACGGACGCGACCTGTCCGCTCAGATACCGACGCAACGATGCTTCCGCAAGGGCCGGAAACAGCCTGCTGACGAAGCCCGTTTGTGCAGTCATCGTCACGACAGCGCCTTGCCGCGCGTTTCCGGCGCGAAAAACACCACCACGGCAGCGGCGATGAATGCGACGATCGTCGTCGCGAGGCCCAGCACGAAACCGCCCGAGGTCGACGCGAGTGCGCCGATGATCAACGGTGCGATAAAGCCGCCGAGCCGGCCACCGTTATATGCGAGGCCCATCAGAAATCCGCGCGATGCCGTATCGCCGATGATCTCCGCGAGAAACGGGCCTGCGCCGGCGAAGATACCGTTCACGCTGAAGCCAGTCAGGAAAATCGCGACCATCAGCAGCAGCGCATCCGATGACAGGATGTACACGCCGACCGCGGCCGCCCCGACGAGCAGATAGGCAAGGAACATTGGCCGCCGGCCGAGCCGGTCGACGAATGCCGAGAACAGCAGGAACCCGCTGATCGCACCGAATTGCAGCGCGAGCACAAACTTCAGGCTATGTACGAAGTCGAGATGCTTCACCGTGACAAGGAACGTTGGCGTCCACGTAAAGACGCCCCAGTACAGATACTGCAGGAAAAAGATGAAGCCAAACGCCGTCACCAGTCCCCGCACATTGAGCTTGTCACCGCTTGCTGCGGCCACGCGCTGAACTGACGACCTCGCCTGCCTGCGCTCCAACCAGATCGGCGATTCAGGCGTTTTTCTCGCGACCCAGAACAGAATGAAAAACGGTGACGCACCGATCAGAAACAGTAGACGCCAGCTGTTTCCGCCGAGTCCGTCGTTCACGCCGCTGACGATTCCCGAGATCGTGATGGCGAGAATCGCGCCGATGGGCAAACCCATCTGCATCAGTGCCCCGCCCTTGCCGCGCCGGCTCGCGTGCCATGTCTCGGCAATGAGCGCTGCACCCGCCGTCCACGTGCCGCCCATGCCCAAAGCGCCGAAAAACCGCAATGTAGCGAACCAGTGTTCGTTCGGCGCAAACGCGATCAGGCCGGAGAACAGCGAATAGATGCCGACGCACAGCAACGCGGTACGCACGCGCCCCAAGCGGTCCGACACATAACCGAACAGAATGCCGCCGATGATCTGTCCGGCCGCCGTGATGCTCGTAAAAAGGCCGAGCTGCGCCTTGCTCAAGCCGAACTGAAGGGCCAACGTCGGCAGAAGAAGCGAAAGCAGGAACGAGTCATAGCTCTCGAACGTCCAGCCGAGTCCCGCGAGTGACAACGAGCGCCACTCGGTACCCGTGATGTTCTTTAATCCCTTGGCTTGCGATCCCTCCGGGAATTCGGTGGCCGCAACCGTTGCGCTCGTCTTCATGTGTTGTCTCCTGCAATCGCCAGGCGATAGGTCGTCGCCGCAGTCCGGCTGAAGAGCGCGGTCTTGTCATCGGCGGACATCGCGGACGCGAGCCGTTTGAAGGCGTTCCACAGCACGCCGTAACTGAACATCCCTTTGTCGACGGGAAAATTGCTTTCGAACATGCAGCGGTCCACACCGAACAGTTCGACGCAAACATCGAAATACGGGCGCCACGCGGCGGCCAGTTGCTCGGATGAAGGCGGCAGCGCGCGCGTGGCGAAGTCGAAGCCGAACACGTTCATCCCTGCGCCGCCGAGCTTGATGCGGGTGTTGGGCAGGCTCGCAAGCCGTGCAAGTTTTTGCTTCCATTCGGCAAGCACAGCCGCGCGCTGTCCGGCGTGCGGACCCACGCCGAGCGGACCGCCAAAATGGTCGATGACGACAGTCACGTCTTGTGCAGCACGCGCGAGTTCATACAGATCGTCGAGTTGCGTGTGGTAGACCCACGCATCGAGCGACAGACCGAAGCGGCCGAGTGCCCTGACACCCTGCCGGAACGCCGGATTCGTCATCTGGTCACGCGGCGGCGTCACCGGGCTCGAACTCACCTCGGGACTCGCATGCCACGCGAGCGGATTGCGTATGCCTCGCAGACGTCCGCCCGATACCTGCAGCATCGCTTCAAGCACGCCATCGAGTTCTGCGCCCAGCGTCAGATCCGCGCCACCGACGATCGCCTCGCAGCACCGCGCCTGCCCATACGCGCCGCTTGCGAACATCGCAGCGACGCCCGTGGCGAACTCGACCTCGCCAAGCGGCTTCATGGCTTCCGGACCGTCCTGTCGCAACATCGAGCGGCATTGCACGTAGACCGTCGAGACGACCCGATGCCCACTCGCCAGATCCCTGCCGAACTCATCCGCGAGATACCGTCCGGTCTGACGGTCCCACAGATGATGATGCGCATCGACGATGGCAAGCGCCGGTTCGAGCACCGGCTCGTCGCGCAGCACGAGCCACTCGGGTCGGACAGGCAAATGAGGCGCGTGCACGATCTGCATGGCTTCTCCTCAGAATTTCTGGCGCATGCCGATGACCACGCCCGTCTGGTTGTGTCCGGCCGCGACCGTTCCATAACCGTTCACGCCGAGCGCGGAGCCGTCCTTGTTGCGCGCGAAGCCCGCCGTCGCGTAGACATCGGTGCGCTTGGACAGCAGGTAGTCGGCGCAAAGCACAGCGAGCCATGGATCGGCACCCGTCGAGTGCACGTCCTGGTAGTAGCCGGTAGCCGTCAGGACAAACGCCGGCGTGACGAAGTACTGCGCGCCCGCCCAGTAGAGATTCGCAGCGCTCGCTTCGGAGCCGTTCGCAACGACGATCGGGTTCGCAGGCAGGAACGCATTCGACGCACGCAGATAGCGGTAGCCCGCGAAGCCCTTCACCCGTCCAATCTGATACGAAGCGGCTGCTGTCGCGCGACGCTCAGTCCCCGTGTTGCTTGCGAGCGTGTTGCTGTTGCGCTGCTCATAGGAGACGCTTGCCGCGAGCGGACCTTGCGCGAACGTCAGCGCGCCGCTGAAAAAGCGCCCGGTGATTTCGGCGCCCGGCACTTCGGCGCCGTAACCTGTGTCGTAGCGCGTGCTGTACATCGCCTGTGCCGTCAACGGGCCGAATACACCCGTGTATTTTGCTGAGTTGTCGATTCGCGCGGCCATCGCGTAGTCGAGCGACAACACCGAGTAGCGCGACGATGCACCCATCGGATCGAACGCCACCGCCTGTTCGTAGAGCAGTGCGTTCTGCCGGCCGAAGGTCAACTGCTGGCCTTTATACGAAAGGCCGACCCATGCCTGACGGCCGAACAGCCGCGCCGTCGTCGTCGCGTTCGCGCCCAGACCTTTGGTCGATTGCGCGGTCGTGCCGTCATTGATGTTGAAGCCATTCTCCAACTGGAAGATTGCCTTCATGCCGCCGCCAAGGTCTTCGGCGCCCTTCAGTCCCCAGCGCGAGCCGGACAGGTTGCCCGACACTTCGCGCGTCTGTGCGCCGCCAGCACTTGTATTGTTGATGTGCTCGATGCCAACGTCTGCGATGCCGTACAGCGTGACGCTGCTTTGCGCATGCGCGGTGCCGCAGGTCAGGCTCACCCCTGCGGCTGCGAGTGCGCCGAGCATCAGGCGGGCGTTCGTGTTGACGTTGTGGCTGGCTTTATTGAACAGCATGGAGTCTCCTGAAAGTGTTTATGGATTGGTTTTGAGAGCGTGGATCACACCTTGTTTGCCAAAGGCGCCTCGCCTGCGTCGGCGCCTGGATCACCGAGCCAGGCGATGGTCAAGGCACCGAGCAGCAGCACACCTGAGACGGCGAGCAACGGCACGGTGAAGCCGCCTGAGACCTGCTTGAGCGCGCCGATCATCGACGGACCGACGAAGCCGCCGAGATTGCCCACCGAGACGATCAGCGCGAGGCCGCCGGCAGCGGCTCGGCCCGTAAGGAAGCCCGACGGAATAGCCCAGTACGTCGCCTGAAACGCGAGGATGCCGCTCACCGTGAAGCAGAGTGCAATCAGCTTGAGCACGGGCGTGTCGACGAACGTACTTGCGCACAGCGCGACGGCCGCCACGACCAGCGCGCCGGCCACATACGGAATGCGGTTCGCCGCGCGATTGGCGACGCGCGCCCACCACACCATCCCGACCGCGCCGATCGCATACGGAATCGCCGTGAGCCAGCCGACGACCGCGTGCTCGACGCCGAACTGCTTGATGATTTGCGGCATCCACAGACCGACGCCAAGCGAGCCGACGATGCCGCAGAAATTGACGAACGCAAGCACGAACACGCGCCAGTTGGTCATCGCATCGCGCAGCGTGCTGCCGTGACGCGCGCCGATGTCGCCCTGTTCGAGCGCGAGACGCTTCGCAAGCGACGACTTCTCTGCGTCGCTCAGCCACTTCGCCTTTTCGGGACGGTCGGCCAGCACGAACAGACAGGCAATGCCAAGGACCACAGCCGGCACGCCCTCGATCAGCAGCAACCACTGCCAGCTACGCAGCCCGTGCAGACCGCCCAGTTCGAGCAAGGCACCCGAGACGGGGGAACCGATCATGTTCGCCACGGGAATGCCGACGAGAAACGCAGCCGTCACCTTCGCGCGCCACTTGCCCGGAAACCAGTGCGTGAAGTACAGATAGATGCCGGGCGTGAAGCCCGCTTCGGCGAGACCGAGCAGGAACCGTGCGGCGGCGAAACTCTTCGGGCCGACGACGAACGCCGTCGCCATCGAAAAGAGACCCCACGTGATCATGATGCGCGCGATCCACACGCGCGCCCCAACCTTCTGCATGATCAGGTTGCTTGGAATCTCGAAGAGAAAATAGCCGACGAAGAACAGCCCCGCACCGAAGCCGAACTGCTCGGCTGTCAGACCGAGATCCTTGTTCATCGTCAGCGCGGCGAACCCGACGTTCGTCCGATCGAGGTAGCTGATGACGTAGCAGATGAAAATGAACGGCAGAATTCGCCGGAACGCCTTGGCGAGCGTGCGCTCGCTGGCTGCGTAGTCTTCGTGCGCAATGCCCTGGACGGGTGCTGCGTCAGCGCGCCGCGCGGCGCCCTCGGCGCTCAAGGTGTGCGAAATCGTCATGCTTGCCTCCTCCAACGCGCTGCTGTCGGCGCGATGTATCGATAGTTGGCGGGCGCAGCGCCCGCCGCGCCTCAGACGGCCTGCTTCGCCCTGTTGGGCAATGGACCGGCAATCGTCATTTCGGCTTTAAGAACCGTCCCAGAAACAGATTCGGTCATGAAGAGCGTCTTCATCTCTGGGCCGCCGAAGCAGAGGTTCGTGAGCGAAGCGCCTGCGGGGCTCGTCAGTATCTCGACGGGTTCGGCACGATGGTTCAGCACCCACGCGCGACCGAGCCCCGGGTTCGCGACGAAGAGCCGACCTTCGGTATCGATGGTCAGACCGTCCGGACCGCTCGGACCGTAGGAGGTGAAGAACTGCCCGACCTTGCTGACGGAACCATCGGCCTGAAGCGGCACGCGCCACACGCAGTTCCCGCGCGTCATGCCGACGAACAGGACCTTCTCGTCGGGCGACAGCACGAGTCCGTTGGGGCTCGGGCAATTGCCGAGCAGCATGTCGAGCTTGCCGTCCACCGACAGCCGGTACACGCGGCCGGTCGGATCGTGCAGACCGGTTTGGCCCTGATCGGTGAAATACAGGTTGCCGTTCGAATCGAACGTGAGATCGTTCACGCCTCTGAAGCGCTCGGAATTGCGCCGCTCGAGAAGCGGGCGCACTTCGCCACTAGCGATGTCGAGCAGCATCAGACCATTTCGATAGTCGGTGATGAGCAGACGCGCTTCGTCGTAACGCTTCATGCCGTTCGGCTCGCCGTCGTATTGCACGACGAGTTCCCACTCGCCCGAAGGCGAAATCCTGAAAACGCGGCCGTGCGGGATGTCGGTCACGAACAGATAGCCTTCCGGGTCCCACACCGGGCCTTCGAGGAAGGAATCCGTAGCAAGGCCGCCGCGATTCGCGCGTGCCCAATCGGTCTGCACATCGGGTTTGCGGAATTTGTCCGGCATACGCGTGAAGACTTCGGCTGTGCGTACTTCGGGCGAGATGAGATAGAACATGGTGGACCTTCTCGTGCGAACGTCAGGCTGCGTTGCGGGCGCGTTCGTCGATGACGGCAAGAACATTGGCGGCAGCGCCCTTGCCCATGTTCACGTATGCGGCATCGCTCACGCCGCCGATGTGCGGCGACAGGATCGCGTTTGCGATCTGCTGGAACGGATGCGGATTCGTCATCGGTTCGACGTCGAAGCTGTCGAGACCTGCCGAGCGCAACTGGCCGCTTGCGAGTGCGTCGGCGAGCGCGGCTTCGTCGATCAGACCGCCACGCGCCGTGTTGACGAGAATCGCACCGCGCTTGAAACGCGCGAACGTGTCGCGGTTGAGCATCTGCCGGTTCTCGGCCGTCAGTGGACAATGCAACGAGATGACGTCCGATGCGGCGTACAGGTCGTCGAGTGCGACGAGCTTTACGCCAGCTGGCACTTCTTTCGCGTACGGATCAAACGCAAGCACGTTCATGCCGAACGCAGCGCCGATCGCCGCCACGCGTCGGCCGATCGCGCCCAATCCGACCAGGCCGAGCGTGCTTCCATCCAGTTCAACGGACTTGTGCGTGGATTTATCCCAGTGACCCGCGCGCATGCGCGCATCCAGTTGCGGCACCGATTTTGCACACGCGAGAATCAACGCCCAGGCGTGCTCGGCCACGGCCGCGGCGTTGGCGCCGACGGCTGCGCGCACCGCGATACCGCGCGCGGCCGCGGCTGCCTGATCGATCACGTCGATGCCGCTGCCGTGCTTCGAAATAACCTGCAGGTTTTCGGCGGCATCCATGATGCGGGCGTTGACCTTGCCGTATCGAACGATGATCGCGACCGGCTTGTGCGCGGCGCACAGCGCGACGATGTCGTCTTCCGTAGGCTGTTTGCCCGCGAACACGACGTCGAACTGGGTGAGCATGTCGAGCGCTTGCGGCGCGAGATCCGCGGCTGTCACGAGGACGACGGGTTTATGCGAAGCCGTTTGCATCACAGTGCCTCGCCTTCCGCCAGCATGCCGACCGCGCGCAGTTCCTTCTCGATCCATCCCGGCCGCACGTCACCCTTGTGAATCGCCGCAATACGCGCCGTCTCCATGTCGAGCTTTTTCTGCGCGAGTTCGATGATGCGCGCGACATCGTTGCGCGGAATGACGACCACGCCGTCCGTGTCGCCGACGATCAGATCGCCGGGGTTGATGGCCGTGTCGCCGGCCGAAATCGGCGCGTTCACGAGGCCCGCGACGCTTTTGGTTGGGCCGCAGGGATTGAGACCCGCCGCGAAGATCGGATAGTCGCCGTTGGCAAGCTCGTGCGCGTCGCGCACGGCGCCGTCGATGATGATCCCGGCGATGCCGCTTGCCTTCGCCTGGGTCGCCATGATCTCGCCGATCAGCGCGCAGGAAAGATCGCCCTTCCCGTCGACGACGATCACGTCGCCCGGCTTCGCGATCGAAAGCGCGGCGTGGATGGCGAGGTTGTCGCCGGGACGGACTTCGACCGTAACGGCGGGACCTGCGACTTTCATTTTCGGAGACAGCGGCTTGACCCGGCCATGTAGCGTGCCGCGACGGCCCGCAACGTCGGCGAGGATGGCAGCCTGATATCGGGCGGCTGCCTCAACCAGTTCCGGCGACACGCGTTCAACGTTGCGATTGATGGCGGAAGTACCTGCGGACGCAGTGCTCATGGATTTCACCTCAGTTCGAGAGTTTTACTGTGTACAACCATAGTGTACGATGTGAAATCACTATAGCCATCGGGAACACGTGCGGCCACTAGCGTTTACCCTTTTACGGTGTAAACCATCGTTTTACTGTGTACAATGATACCGAACGAACGACGGGAGGCGGGAATGGGAAATGAGGGAGTTGTGGCAGTCGAAAAAGCGCTATCGCTGCTGGATTGCTTCAAGCCGGGGGCCGAGTCGCAGTCGCTCGCGATGCTGTCGCAAGCGTCCGGTATGCACAAGACGACGGTTTATCGACTGATGAACTCGCTGGAGCGAATGGGTTATGTCGTGCGCGCGCAATCCGGCAACTATTCGCTCGGGCATCGCGTGCTTTACCTGGGCAAGCTGTACGAGCAGTCGTTCCATCTATCCACAGTCGTGGAACCGGCGCTGCATGCGCTGGCGGCGCTGACGAAAGAAAGCGCATCGTACTACGTTCACGACAAAGGTCAGCGGCTTTGCCTGTTCCGCGTCGAGCCGTCCGAAGGTCTGCGCGAAACGCGGCTCGCGGGAACGACACTGCCGCTCGACGACACGGCTATCAGCCAGGTGATCCGTTTCTGGGGCCTTGGCGAGCCGATATACGACAAACCGCCTGCGCTGCCGGTCTTCACGGCGGGCGCACGCGACGTGCACACGGCCGCATTCGCCGTTCCGGTTTTTGGCGCGGGCGACAAGTTCATGGCGGCACTCACGCTTTCGGGCCCTGCCTCCCGGCTGAGCGCCGCACACGCGTCGGGCGAACTGGACCGACCGCAACTGGACGCGGCCGCTGATCTATCGCGGAAGCTGGGGGCGAGTGCTGGATTCTGCGAGAACGTCTACCGCGCGCGATCGGCGCTTCCGTAAGGCCAGTGTTCGGTTCAACGTGTCATTCGTGGTTGGCTTCAGATGCGCTGGCGGAATGTCGCGCTGGCGCCGAGCCGACGCGACAGGTCGCATCGGGCTGGCTCCGCTATGCGCACAATGACAAATCAACTGCGGCATACGGATACCCAGTTTCCATCACTACCCTTCATCGCCGATAAACCACCGCCCGCTCCATCACCCGCCGCACATACTTCTGCGTTTCCGCATACGGCGGAACCGTACCGCCGAACTTACGCACCGCCCCTTCCCCCGCGTTATACGCTGCGAGCGCGAGCGGCACATCACCGAACGTCGCAAGCAGCGTATCGAGCAAGCGCGTACCTGCGACTACATTCTGGTAAGGATCGAACAAATCGCCCGCGCCTTGCTGCGCGCCTGTTTGCGGCATCAACTGCATCAACCCTCTTGCGCCCTTCGACGACACCGCAAATGGATCACCTCCCGACTCGACATCGATGACAGCCATCAGCAGCGCTCTATCGACACCACTATGCTTCGCAACATCATCAACCAGCGCCGTCCACGCGAGAACTTTCGAACGCGCGTGCCGAGCCTCCAATGGCACACCGAACTCGACGATCACCGGCTGATCCGAAACGGCAGCGACACCCGCATCCGCATCGACGCCCTTCAACCCGCCGATCATCATCTCCGCACGCCCGGCACCGTGCGCATCGCTGGCAATGCACACCACTGCCACGAGACAGATGAGGCCGCGCATCAATGCCCCGCCGTCGCATGCACTTCGTTCGCCGCATCCATGCGAAACGGCGACTGCATCCGCACAAGCGCCTCGGATTCCAGCGCGACGGGCCAACGCTGGCTCTGCCAACCATCGACAAGCGTCGTCCTGCACAAACGATCAGCCCGCTTAGGCGAGCCATACGCATCGACATTCGCCTGCGCAGGCTCACGCGAAAACACACCGTTCGCCGCAATATCGCCGATCACATTCGTCGCGTAGTACAGCACCTTGTTCGCAACGGGCACGATCAGATCAAAGCAATAGTGCACGCGCAGCTTCAGCACATTAGCGTCCTGCACATTCACATCCGATTCCGCACCGTGTTCGATGTCGCGATACATCAGCATGTCGTTGGGAATTTCATCATGCGCGGCGCCTTCAGCGGGATAAAGACGCGGACGCGCGAAGTCGCGCATCATTGCCGGCGTCGGACTGACGATCTCAATCGATGCCGCCTCGCCCACGGCACGCCGCGCGGCAAGCAGCGCCGACTGCACGCCCGCTGCATCGGCACTCCGCGCGTACAAGGGCGCAAGTCCACGCGCAAGTCCCGCTTGCATCGCATCCATCGATCCGTGATTAACGGACCCTTCGCGCGCGGCTTCGAGCACGGCGACATCGAGGGTCGATTTCGCCTGATACAGCAGCACGAACTGCACGGTCACGAAGCCGAAGAACAGCAACAGCGGCACGACGACGAGAAACTCCGTCATCCCTTGCCCCGTCATCCGGCGTTTGCTCATACGCCGTCGCTTCACGTCGAAGCCCTCCATTCAAGCTTGTCGCCAACTTCGATACGCAACGCCTGCGCCGCATCCGCGCACAACTCCAGCGCCGCTCGCGCACGCCAACAAAACAGCACACGCCCACGGCCAACATTTCTATGAATCGACAGCACGCCTCCACGCCTGTCGATAAACAGCACGTCGATCGGAAAGCGCATACCGAACGTATGCACGGCATTGCACGGTTCGAGCCACAGCGCGCGATCATCATCGAGCCGCGAGCGCCCGAGCAATCCGCGCATCCGCTCGATCGACCTGTCGGCGACTTCGACGACGATACGAGTCGGCTCACCGCGATGAACCAGCCGCGCATGACTCACAGCAAGCCCTCCTGCATGAACTTCATCGCAATCGGAAAACCAAGCACGATGAACGTCACAGGAAAGATGAACATCAGCAACGGAAACACCAGTTTGACGGGCGCTTCCATCGCCTGCTTCTCCGCGCGCTGGAAGCGTTCCGCGCGTCGCTGCTCCGACTGGAAGCGCAACGTCTTCGCGAGCCCCGAACCCATCCGTTCCGCTTGCGCAATCGTGCGGATCAGGTTCGACACTTCACCGATCCGCTGACGTTCGTCGAGACGCCGTAGCGCATCGGTGCGATTCAAGCCTGATTTCAGGTCGCGCAGCACGTGTTCGAACTCGCGCCGCAGTGGCCCATCGGGGCCCTTCTCGACCGCCTTCTGAAGCGCGCCGTTGATATTGAGCCCCGCTTCGACAGCAAGCGTCAGAAAGTCCAGATACACGGGCAACTGGCGCAGCACCATCGCGACGTGACGCCGCCGCACGTCACGCATCCAGATACGCGGATAGACATAGCCGACGCACATCACCAGCACCAGCACCGTCCCCGAAAACAGACCGCTCGCGCCCATCACCGCCAAGGCAGTCAGCACCGCGCTCACTGACGACACCATCGACAACGCAAGAAACTGCCGCGCGTTCATCAGAAAGTTGAGCGACGTGAGACGCAATTGCGCATCGGTACGTTCGATCAGCCGCGCGCCGAACCGGCGAGCGCCGTAGTGCGCAGCAAAGTTGACGGCCGGCCACACGAAGCGCAGCAGCGCTGGCAACGGATCGAGCCACGTGCGGTCTTCCTTCGGCACATCGCGTATCAATCTGCGCACCGCGTGCAGCGCGAGCACGCACAGCGCCATCGATCCCGCACCAATCGCAAACGACAGAACCAGTCGCATGGCAGACCTACACGTCGATACGCACGATGCGCGCAATCGACTGATAGCCGAGAAACTCCATCACCGCGATCACGGCGAGCGTGCCCCAGCCGATCGGCGTCGTGAAGAGCGGTGCCATCGCGACAGGCTCCATCGCGCGCAGCACCATCATCAAGAAGAGCGGCAGACACGTCATCACGATGCCCTGCATGCGTCCCTGCGAAGTCAGCGCGCGAATCTTGCCCTCCATCTGCAGCTTGTCGCGCAACGTGCGCGCGACGGATTCGAGCGCTTCCGCGAGATTGCCGCCCACCTCGCGCGAAATGGTCACGGCTGCCGTCACCATCATGAAGTCGGGTACAGGTATGCGTTTTTCGATGTTGCGCATCGCGATGTCGAGATCGATGCCAAGCCGGATTTCGCGCAGCAGCAGATCGAACTCCTGTGAGATCGGCGGCGCCGATTCCTGCACGCCGCTTTCGAGGGCGATCGGCAGGCTTGCACCCGCGCGCAATGCGCCCGCGATCATCAGCAGCATGTCGGGCAACTGGCGCTCCAGCATCCGGATGCGGCGCATGCGCATCCATGCAAGCACCTTGCGCGGCACGAACCATACGAGCGGCAACGACGCGAGCGAGACCAGAACGCTGCCGCTCAACGCGAACGCGAGCACGGGCAACACGACCAGCGCGCTCAACGTCGCAGCGGCCGCCTTCTGACGGTTCACGAACACGAAGACATCGGCAAGCGACTGCTCGACTTCGCTTGCCAGATGGCGCGTGCCGTTCGCCAGCGCGAGCCGGACCGCGCGCGTCGCCAGCCAGAGCGATATCGACGCGCCGCAAAACACCGATACAAGAATAAGCATCATCGCGGAAACCTCACTCGTTGCGCGTGAAAATCGACGTATCGACGGGAATGCGGCGGCGTATCAGATCCTGATAGAAGTCGGGGATATACGATGTCGGCACGAATTGCCCGCGAATCTTGCCGTTGTCGTCGAGCCCCGCTTCCCTGAACACGAACACGTCCTGCAACTGGATCACGCCCGACTCGATGCCGCTCACTTCCGTAATGTGCGTCACGCGCCGCGAGCCGCACGAAAAGCGCGTCTGCTGCACGATGATGTCGACAGCGGCGCACACCTGCTCGCGAATCGCCTGCACGGGCAGATCGAGTCCCGCCATCAGCGTCATCACTTCAAGACGCGCGATGCAGTCGCGCGGTGAGTTCGCATGCGCCGTGGTCAGCGATCCGTCGTGGCCCGTGTTCATCGCCTGCAGCATGTCGAGCGCTTCGCCACCGCGGCACTCGCCGACCACGATCCGGTCGGGGCGCATGCGCAAGCAGTTACGCACCAGTTCGCGTATCGTCACGGCACCTTTGCCCTCCAGATTCGCGGGCCGCGTTTCGAGCGCGACGAGATTCGGCTGCGACAGTTGCAGTTCGGCGGCATCTTCGACGGTCACGATGCGCTCCGCGTCGGGGATGTAGTCCGACAGCACGTTGAGCAGCGTGGTCTTGCCCGAACCCGTGCCGCCCGATATGACGATGTTCGCACGATGCTCGACAGCCGTGCGCAAGAACGCGAGCATCGCGTGCGACAGCGAGCCGAACGTCTGCAGATCGTCGCCGCGCAGCTTGTGCTGTGGAAACTTGCGGACCGTCATGCTCGGTCCTTTCAGCGCGAGCGGCGGAATCACCGCATTCACGCGCGAGCCGTCTTTCAGGCGCGCATCGACCATCGGCGAGCTTTCGTCGATGCGTCGCCCGATCGGCGCGACGATCCGCTCGATCGCGCCGAGCACCGCGCGCTCGTCGGTGAAGATCACAGACGAGCGCACCAGCCGCCCTTGCTGCTCGACGAAAATCTCATCGTGCCGGTTGACCATGATTTCGGAGACGGTCGGATCGGCGATCAGCGCTTCGAGCGGCCCGAGTCCGATGATTTCGTCGAACACGCTTTTCTTGAGCACCGGCAATGGGATGCCCGGGCGATTGAAGCCCGCGTCACGCGCGAGGATATCGTCGAGCGCGTCGCTCACCGTCGTGCGCAGTTCGTCGTCGGCCATCCGCGCGACATTCAGGCGGCGCAAGTCGAGCGCGGCAATCACCTTCATGTGCAGCAGCTTGCGAAGCTCGATGCCTTCAGCGCTGTTGATCGGCGCGATAAGCGGTGGTGCGGCTGCGTGCATGGCTTCTTCCAGCACGGCTGGACGTGGCATAGTCTTCTCGACGTCTGGCCGCGCCGCATTCGCAGCCTCCGCGGGTACGACCTGCATCGCGTCGACCTTCAACACGGTCATGCCGATTTCGATCTGATCGCCTTCCGCAAGCGGCCCATACCGCACGACGGGTGAGCCGTTCACCGTGGTCGCGACAATCCCGCCCTGGTCTTCGACATACCACGCATGGAAGTCCTTCACGATACGCGCATGCGTGCGGCCAACCAGCATCCCTTTGATGACGATATCGCAGGTCGCGTCACGGCCGATCGTGCACACGCGATCGACGTGGAAGGTGCGCGCGGGCGCATTGCGCGATTGCACTTGCAGTTTCAGCATGGTCGTCAATGAGCGGGGTAGAGCGTCGCGTTCTGAGGCGCCGCGGGATCGGCGGATAGCGGTGCCACGGGTACGAATGGCGGCGCAAGCGGACTGCGCGCACCATACTGGTCCGCATAGCGCCGCGCGGCCTCTTGCGCGCGCGCCAGCAGCGCGGCATTGGTCTCGCCAGACGGGTCCGAGATCACCGGCGTGACGAAAATCACGAGGTCGCTGTTCTTCGCGCGAAAGCTGTCCGAGCGAAACAGCTGCCCGATGATGGGCAGACGCGCGAGATACGGCATCCCCGTCGACGCATTGAGCGCGTCGGCGCTGACGAGGCCGGAGATTGCGATCGTCTCGCCCGCGCGCAGCGAAATGTCCGAACTCGCGCTGCGCGTGAGGAAGCCCGGAAATCCACCGTACGACACGGAAGGATCGAGCTGGCTGATTTCGGTCTGCACGGTGGCCGAGATGATGTCGTTCGCATCGACGACGGGCTTGATGTTCAGCCGGATGCCGTACGGCTTGTACTCGACGTCGGTGGTGCCGAGCGCGCCCGCCTTCGGAATCGGCACCTCGCCGCCCGCGAGAAACGACGCGGTGCCGCCGCTCTTCGTGCTCAGCTCGGGCGCGGCGAGAATGTACGCGTCGCCGTTGTTGATCGCGAAGTTGATGCGCGAAGTTATCGTCGATGCAATGCCCGCCAGAAAGAAGTTTGCGCCGCTGGTGGCGCCGGAGCCGACGAACCCCTGCCCCGACACCTGCGGGCCCGCGAACTGGCTGTCCCACGCTATGCCGATATCCTTCTGCCCCGTGCGCGTGACTTCCATGATCTGCACCTTGAAATGCAGCGTTTTCTTGAGCGCATCGCCTTCGTCGATGGTCGTGGTGTCGATCACGTTGCTCATGTCGGCGATGGCCGCTTTCACGGCGGCAGCCTTGTCGCGATGCACGCTGCCCGACAACACGATGTTCGGCCCGACCTCCTGCACGCGCACGCCGGGCACCGACGCCAGCACGCTGCGCAATTGCGCCGCCGACATGCCGACGTCGCCCTTCGCAATGCGCACGGTCGTCTGCAACGCGATACCGCGTTCGTTCCACACGACGAGCGACGTGATGCCCGCGCTTTCGGCCAACAGCATCACGCGCCCATCGACGACGTTCGCCGTCACGAGCTTGCCGTTGCCTATCGCGATACGTTTGATCGTGCCCGGCACGTCGAGCATGCGCACTTCGCCTTTGTACAGATCGAACACGTCGCCGTTCTGCGCAGCGTTCGCGCTGCTCCCGTGCTGCATGCCCGTTGCCTGCACCGCGCCCGTTGCGTCTAAAGAGAGCGCGCAGATGATGAACGACACGCTTGCCACGCGTCGCAACGCCATTGAGTGGAAACCTGCTTTCATGAATGGTAGGAAGCGTCTTGTTCTTCTAGTTCTGGCCGCTGATGCGGTACGTGTCGCGTTGCTGCCACTGCTTTGCAATGGCGGCAGCGCTGTCGAACAGCGATGCGCTCGCTGGTTCGATTGCGCCGGCTTTGACGTCGCGCGGCTGCGCGTCGCTGGACGCCGAGGATATCGGCGCCACTTGCGCGACTTGCGCGACTTGCGCGACTTGCGCGACTTGCGCGACGTTCGCCACGCCCGCACCCGCGCCGCCGCCCGCGATCACCTCGACGGATACCTGCTTCGCCACGCGCTCCGCCGGAAACACATCGCTTTCCGTCAACGCGACGGGCGGCGCAGCGGCGCTATCGTCGGCGTTCCTGAGAATGAGGCGCAGCGCGCCCATCTTTTGCGCGAGCACGACGCGCGGCGCGTCGGCGGCAGGAAGCTGCATCGTCACGGTGTCGTAGCGCGACGCATTGCCGATGCTCTTCGTTTCGTCGGCGTCGCCTGCATCACGCGGCTTGACGCTTTGGCCCGTCGCCAGCACCAGCACATCGGGCAGCAGCAGACGCACGGTCCTTCCGTCGCCAGCGCCCGGTTCGGCCTGCGCGCCGACCCAGTACATATCGACGCGATTGCCCGGCCGCAGCATCGACGCCGTCGAGTTCACCGCGTCGATCTCGAGCGTCAGCGCGCGTTGGCCGGCGGGCAGCATGTCGGAGAAATCGCGGCCGCGCAGCGCGTCGATATCGCTCATGCGCAGCGGCCGTCCATGCAGGACGGCGCGCACGAGCTTGGCGCTGCGCAACGCGTCGAATCTGTCGACACGCACCATGTCGTCGTAGACGAGATCGGCGGCGATTTCGCGCGACACGAAATCGCCGCTCGACAACGGCGTGCCCGCCGCCACGTCGCGGCGCGGCACGACGACTTCGATACCGCGCTGCATGAGCTTGCCCGTCACTTCGGCGCGCACGTGCGCCTCTCGCTCGCCGAGATAGCGATACACGAACCACGTCAGCGCGCCCGCCGTCAGCACGGCAACGAGCAGCAGAAACCACGCGTTGCCGAGCATCGAATGAAACTTGATCTTCCTGAACATCTGATTCAAAGCCGGATAGTTACGCCAGAGAGAGCGCGAAGCTGTACGCGCGATAGAGCGACCTGAACGCCGCGCAAAACCGGTCGATGACGGACGCATCGCCGCCCGCGACCAGCGCGAATACGATCACAGACGTCACGACGAGGTATTCGACGGCTGCCTGACCGCGCTGCCGCTGCCTGAGTGGCGGCATGCGCGGCGGCATAAGCGGCAGCATGTTTTCAAGGACCCGTCGTTGCATGGATCACGGCCTCCGTACGTCCGTTTCGGTTGGAAAACACGGCGTCGATGCGTTCGCTGCCGCGCTGCATGGCGAGCACATCGCCCATCGCACGCTGCGAGCCGTCGAGCCGCAGCGCGGGTGCCTGCGCGACGACGCGCCAACCCGCTTCCTGCAACCGGCGCGCGTAGCGCTGCGCGTTGTCCTGTGTTGCGCCGCTCACTTCGAGCAGCCACGTGCGCCCTGTCTGCCGACCATCGCGGCTCTCGACATCGGACACGGCGCTCGCGCCTTCCGGCAGCGGGACCGTCGAAGCGCCGATACGATGCGCGGCGCCCGTGCCGTCCAGACGCATCACGCTCATCAGCCCTTTCGTGCGCGAGCCTTCGACGCGCGGCGCAATAACGAGCACGTAGTGGCACTTGCCATCGAGCGCGGCGAGCAGCATCCCCGAAGCATCGCGGCGTCCCGTCGCGGGCACATGCGAGCGCGTCCAGAAGGCGCGGAATGCGTTCGACACGTCATCTGGCGTGCCATCGAACTCCAGGCCATACACGGACGCCGGCACACCGTTGACGAGCATGTCGCGGCCAATCATCTGCACACGTTCGGCGTGCACCGGCTGACGGTCGCAGCTCTGCCCGGCCGCGAGCACTTGCAGCGGCATCAACGACAACACGATCGCGCCCATCGACAGGACGTTCATCGCGCGAGCCGGTCAGCAGGAACGACCTCGTCGCGGATGCGGCCAGATTCGAACGTATCGATTTCAGGCGCATAAACACGCAACCCCCGGTAAAGCGAAGGCGCGATCAACGGCGCATGCGCCGCCGGCACCGCCTGCGCGAACAGCGCTTTCGCGCGCGCCGCGCCTTCGGGCAACCACGCATTGGTCAGCAACGCGTTCGTGTCGTCGATCGCAAAGCCGCCGAAATCTGGCCACAGACGCCGCAACGCGTCACTGTGCATGCCCGTCGCGATCCGCAAGCTCGCGGTTTGCAGCGCACGCGACGGCAGATCGAGCGTCGCGGGGAATGGCGCACCGCTTGCCGTGGGCATCGAGCCGAAGCCGTTCGATGTATAGGCGTCGAGTTGTGTCGGCATGCCGGTTTCGCCCGTGCTGACGGAGACGTCGCGTGCGTCGTCCAGCAGCGCCGCGCCGCCAGGGTCTTTCCACATCGCAGGTTGCGCGACGCCCTGCCCGGCCGTGCCCGGGTCCGCGCTACGGTCCGTGCCCGCAATGGGCGCGCCGTTGCCCGCCACCACACGCGCGAGCAATTCGCGCTGGATCTCCTGATCGCTCTTGTGAAGCTGCAACGCGTCGCTGCCATTGCGTGCGTACCAGTCGCGATTCGTCGAACCGCCCGCTTCGCTGTCGATCCACACAGTGCGTTCCCACGCCGCGTAACGCGAACCCATCAGCGTGTGGTTGCGGATATCGTTGAACTTGCCGAGCATCACGACCGCGAGCAACAGCACGCTCGCAGCAAGCATCGTGGCAACGAGAAACTCCACCAGCGCCTGGCCGGACTGCGCGCAAACGCGCCTTTCGATAAACCGGTTCATGGTTGGGCCGCGCTCGCATCCGTGTCGATTTGCGCGGCCTGCGCAGCGGCACGCTCAGCTGCGCTGACAGGTGCCAGCGATGCCTGCCAGTACGGGCTGAAGGTGCTGGGATATTCGGTCCTGCCGTCCGCGCGCCGCCACGCCCCTGCATCGAGCAACGCACCCGCGAGCCTGTCGCCCAGCGCGTCCGCAGACGGCCGCACGAAGTACGCATGCGCGCTTGCCAGCGCGCGCATCGCACCGCCCGCGCTGCCGTTGCCGACGCGCATGCGGCCCGCGCCGCCCAGCCCCGGCGTTTTGACGAGCGTTCCCGCCAAACGCTCCACTTCGATCGTGATGCGCGGCGCCTCGCTTGCTAGCGGCGCGTTCGCAATGTCCTGATACGGCAGCAGGCCGCCATTGGCTGCATCGAGCGAAGCGCCAGGCCCCTGTGAGAACTGCTCCGCCATCGCGGCGGGCACGTTCAATCCAGGCTGCGTGCTGTCCGGGTCGCCGAAATTCATGTAGCCGCCATATCCTTTCCAGTCGCTCCACGCCACGAACGGCGGATGCGTCATGTAGCTGCCCACCTCACCGTTCGTGCTGCCGCCATGCCCGGCAATCGCGTCGAACGTATCGACGCAGGTGATCGTGATGTGCGCTGTGCTCGCGTCCATCGATTGCCAGCCCTTCTTGTCGCTGCGCAACTGCGTGCCGCCCGCATGCGCGACCCGAATCGCGATCCGGCCGCCGCCCCGGCAGCGCGCGCTCGTGTCGTCGATCTGCTGATAGTCGGGCGCGATACTGCGTGACGACACCCGTGCCTTGACGAAGCCGTCGAGCGTCTCGGGATCGGTGACGACGTCGGCGAAATGATCGGCGTCGAGATCGCCCGCCGGGTTCACGACGCTCGTGTACGTCTGCCAGGCAGCCAGTTGCGCGGCATTGCGCGGACTCGTGAAATAGCCAGAAGTCACGTTCGTATCGGACTGGTTGCGTTGCGCGACGTCGTTGGCGATATCGGGCACGGCCACGAACATCGCTGCGTGATAGTTCGTCTGTGCGTCGCTGAGCGCGCGCGTGATGCCGCCCACGCCTGTGGCGACAGCGGGCAACAGCGCGTCGAGTGTCGCGCGCACGGGCGCGATGTCGACGCGCGCGCGCTCCTTGGGCGTACGCCACAACGCCGGATGATCGGCAAAGGTCGTAACGAGTGCCTCGGTGTCGGGGTTGCCCATATACGTGTTGTCGAGTTCGTCGATCCACGACTTCAACGCGACGACCTGCGCGGCGCTCACCTGGTTGGCGACCATCGCGCGGTTCGCATAGGCGGAGAAGTTGTAGTCGCGGGCTTGCAGCACGGCCGCGCTGTAAGCGGCGGCATCAGCCGTGTTCTGCAGCTTCATCTTTGCGCTCGTCATCTGGAACGATCCGAAGGCGACATACAGGCCAATGCCGCCGATCAGCAGGAACAGCAGCGCAGGCACCATCGCCTGGCCGGCATGCGCGCCTCTTCGCTGGCGGACGTTGCGTTCCATGATGACGAGCCGTGCGTGAGGCTTACTTGTTGCCTGTCGAAAGCGCACCGTCGCTGCCGTATGCGCCCATGCCCTTGTTCTTGTCGGCCTGGCTCTTGCCGTCCGTCGCTGCAGCGCGGGCGTCGTTGATGTCAGCCGTGCTGTCCGTGCCTGACATTTCGTGCGTGAGACCCGCCGTCTGCTGACGGATCGTCTTGCCGAACGATGCGTACACCGCAATCGCCGACACCGCGATCAGCGCGACGATGATGATGTATTCGGTCATGCCCTGACCGGCCTGCCTGTGTAGATGACGCTTGAAAGAGATTTTCATAGAAAACAAACCATAATTAACTTAATGGAAGAATGCAGATGAACCTGAATTCATTACCCGGTTATTCAAATTCATCAACCAGGCAGGGAATCAGTATAAGAATTCCCTACTGAAATTGGATTGAGAGATTTCTTCAACCACAACATCTACTTTCCTAATCAGGCGGTCGATCAATCCTGCGTCAAATTTATGCCACAAACACATTGAAACAGGCGCTCAATCCGCAACAAGAGCCAAATTCGCGGCGGCATTGAGTCTTTCCGTTTGCCTTTCAAATACGCGGCAAAATCCTACACAGCCTATCTTTTCAACTGCTATTTAGAAGCATCGCGTGCGAATAGATTCCCCTCGCGGATAAGAACCGTTGGCTGCCTTTTAACGGCATTCCGGTTCCATTCGAATATTCGTCCATTAAAAGGAAAAACGCGAAGCATGAACAGAACCTATAAATCCGTGTGGAACGAAGTGGCCGGCACCTATGTCGCCGCAGCGGAAAACACCCGCGCGCAAGGCAAGAAGTCGAGCCGCTGCGCGTTGAACATCGCTTCGGCGGCGATTGCATCGGCTGTCACGTTTGGCTCGTACGGCACGGCCTGGGCGGCTGATCCTAGCCTCACGCCCAAGCCGACATCGAGCGCCGCCAATCTCTCGACACCCGCGCCCAGCAGCGAATGGTTCTGTTTCCTGTTCTGGTGCGGCGGCAGTGGCAGCACGACCAACATCACGTATAACGGCGTCAACGCGCAGGACGCGTACGCGTACACCTACGACCGGAACAACCTGAAGTACTTTCACGTCCAGTCCAGCCTGAGTGATTCGTCCGCGTCGGGCGGCGATGCGATTGCCATCGGCGGCGGTGCGCAAGCCAATGGCGTCAGCAAGAACGGCACGACATACGGCTCCGAAGGAGCGAATACAGGCAACGGTCCGATCGCAATTGGCGGCGCGTCGCTTGCGCAAGGCGCGACGAACATCGCGGTCGGCGTGAACGCGGTCGCAGATGGTCTGTATCACGCAATCGCAGTCGGCGGGGACGCCGACGCAGCCGACGTTTATACGGTAGCCCTGGGCGGACATTCGCTTGCGGCGGCATCCACATCGACGGCGCTCGGCTCGCACGCATCGGCACTCGCGGCCAGCTCGGTCGCGCTCGGCGAGGGGTCGGTTGCGACGCGCAGCAACACGGTATCCGTCGGCAAGCAGGGCGGCGAGCGGCAGATCACGAACGTCGCCGCTGGCAGCGCCGGGACTGACGCCGTCAATGTGGACCAGTTGAATGCAGCCATTGCCGCTGGCGGAGGCGGCGGCGGTGGGGGCGGCGGCGGTGGAAACACCATCAATCTCCCGCCGGACCTGAAGTATTTCCACGCGAGTTCGGTCCTCGCCGATGCGTCGGCGGCAGCGCAGGAGACGGTCGCTGTCGGCGGCAATGCGACGGCGCTTGCGGCGAACTCGGTGGCGCTCGGCTCGAACTCGGTGGCCGATCGCGCGAACACGGTGTCCGTGGGCAACGATCTCACCAACCGCCAGATCACGCATCTCGCGGCCGGCACGGCCGATACCGACGCCGTCAACGTCGGCCAGTTGAACACAACGGTGCAGAACGCGATAACGGGCGGCGCGCTGCCGAATCTCGTCGTCTACGACTCGGCCGCGCATGACGCGTTGACGCTGGGCGGCGTGGGCGCGACGCAACCCGTGCGATTGATGAACGTGGCGCCCGGCGCGATCACGCAATCCAGCACCGACGCGATCAACGGATCGCAGATGTTCCAGCTGGCCCAGGCGACGCAGCAGGGTTTCAACGACGTCGGCAGCGGCATGAGCGCGCTGGCGCAGAGCACCGCGCAGGCATTCGGCGGCAGTTCAAGCGCCAATACGCCCGACGGCTCGATCACGCCGCCGAGCTACAAGATCGGCGACCAGACCTATCACAACGTCGGCGAAGCACTCGACGCGCTCGCGGCCAATGGCGGCGGCGGCGGTTCCGCCAACAGCGTGAACTACGACACGGCGGCGCATAACGTCGTGACGTTGGGCGGCACGCTCGCGCATGCACCCGTCGCACTGACCAACGTCGCAAACGGCGCAATCAACGCAAGCAGCAGCGACGCGATCAACGGCAAGCAGATGTACGCGACGACCAGCAGCGTAGCCAGTGCAATCGGCGCGGGCGCAACGGTCAAGGCGGACGGCACGCTGGCGGCGCCGTCCTATGTGATTGCCGGCGTCACATACAACGACATGGGCAGCGCGCTCAACGCAATCGGCGCGGTCGGACAGGACGTGCAGGTCACGGCCAAGTACGTGAAGGTCTCGTCGACAGCATCGCAGGCGCTTTCGAACGGCGTCGAGACGACGGCTATCGGCGGCGCGGCGTATGCATCGGGTGACCGCTCGGTGGCAATCGGCACGGGCGCACGCGCGCAGTACGAAGACTCGGTGGCGATCGGCTCGAACGCGCAGGTGTACGAATCCAACACGATTTCGGTGGGCCGCAAGGGCGGCGAGAAACGCGTGACCAACGTCGCCGACGGCGTCGACGCAACGGACGCCGCCACAGTGGGCCAGTTGACCGCACTGCAAAAGGCGATGACGACGACCTCGCCCACGTTGCACTCGATGTTGCTCAGCGACACCTCGGTGCTCGACTACATCAAGGTCAGCCCGAACGTGATGACGGGCGCGCCAACCTCGGTCTCGAACGATCTGAATGCGATGGCAGTCGGACCGTCCGCGAACGCGTCGGGGACTAACGCTTTGGCCGTCGGCGCAGGCGCGGGCGCGGCACGCACGGGATCGACGGCCGTCGGCTCGGGCGCCGCCGCGCTCGCCGTCAATTCGACGGTGATCGGCCAGGGCGCATCGACGGGCTTCAATGCGCTGAACGGCGTGTCGATCGGTTATATGGCCGATGCCGAAAACGCCAACTCGCTGGGCTTCGGCTCGTTCTCGATCGCGGGCGGTGCAGGTTCCGTCGCGCTCGGCTATAACGCGCTGGTGTTCAACGCTGCGACCAATGCGATGGCGCTCGGCACGGGCGCGACGGCGACCACGGCAGGCTCGATTGCATTGGGCACGGGTTCGATCGCGGACCGCGCGAACACGATTTCCGTGGGCAACGCCACGGAGCAGCGCCAGATCGTCAACGTCGCGGCGGGCACGGCCAATACGGATGCCGTCAACGTGTCGCAGCTCAAAGGCGTGACGGGTTCGCTCGGCGGCGGTGCGAGCGTGGCAACGGATGGTTCGATTGCGAAGCCTTCCTACGTGATCGGCGGAACGACGTATCACGATGTCGGATCGGCGCTCGATGCCGCCGCGGGTCCGGGCTCGACCGACGCCGTCAAATACGACACCGCCGCGCACAACAAGGTGACGCTCGGCGGTGTGGGCGCCACGTCTCCCGTCAAGCTGACCAACGTCGCCGCGGGCAGCGCGAACAGCGATGCCGTCAACGTGAAGCAACTGAAGGATCTCGGCGCGACCGTCGATACGAACGGCAACGTGACGAACGGCTTCGTCGCCTACGACGACACGACGAACGCGAACGTCACCCTCAAGGGCGCGAGCGGCACGAAGATCAAAAACGTTGCAGCCGGCACGCTGAGCGCCGCCAGCATGGACGCCGTCAATGGCTCGCAGCTATATCAGACGAACCAGAACGTCGCGAACGTGAGCGCGAACGTCGGCAACATCAACACCATCGTCAACAACATCGCCGAAGGCGGCGGCATCAAGTACTTCCACGCGAGCTCGACGCTCGCCGATTCGCAGGCGGGCGGCACCGATTCGGTGGCGATCGGCGGCAACGCGCAGGCAGCAACGACGGGTTCCGTCGCGCTTGGCAGCAATGCGCGCGTCACGGCGAACAATGCGGTCGCGATCGGCTACAACGCAGTGGCAGACCGCGCCAATACCATCTCGGTTGGCGCGAGCGGCGCGGAGCGGCAGATCGTCAACGTCGCGGCGGGTTCGGCCAACACCGATGCCGTCAACCTCAAGCAACTGAAGGACCTCGGCGCGACCGTCGATCCGAACGGCAACGTGACGAACGGCTTCGTTGCCTACGACGATGCGACGAAATCAAAGGTCACGCTGGGCGGCGTTGCCGCGACGACACCTGTGAAGGTCTCGAACGTCGCGGCGGGCAGCGCGAACAACGACGCGGTGAACGTGAAGCAGTTGAAGGACCTCGGCGCGACCGTCGATACGAGCGGCAACGTGACGAACAGCTTCGTCGCCTATGACGATGCATCGAAAAATTCCGTCACGCTCAAGGGCGCGAGCGGCACGAAGATCGCCAATGTCGCGCCGGGTGCGATCACGTCCGCGAGCAAGGACGCCGTCAACGGTTCGCAGCTGTATCAGACGAACCAGAACGTCGCGAACATCGGCGCGAGCGTCAACAACGTGACGAACTACTACAACACGCTGGTCGAAGGCGGCGGCATCAAGTATTTCCACGCCAATTCGGCACTCGCCGATTCGCTCGCGAGCGCCGACGACGCAATTGCCATCGGCGGCAATGCACAGGCGGCAGCATCGGCTTCGATTGCACTTGGCGCCAACACCCACGCGACAGCGGCGAATGCCGTTGCGTTGGGCAGTGGATCGGTGGCGGATCGCGCGAATACGATTTCCGTGGGCGCGAGCGGCGCCGAACGGCAGATTGTCAACGTCGCGGCAGGCACGGCAAATACCGATGCCGTCAACGTGTCGCAACTCAAGGGCGTCACGACGGTGCTCGGCGGCGGTGCCGGCGTCGCCGCCGACGGTTCGGTGGTCAAGCCGCAATACGTGATCAACGGCACGACGTACAACGACGTCGGCATGGCGATCGATGCAGCGGCACAATCGGGCGGCACCGCCGTCGATGCCGTCAAGTACGACACCAGCGCGCACAACAAGGTGACCTTGGGCGGTGTGGGCGCCACCGCGCCTGTGAAGCTGACCAACCTCGCGGCAGGCAGTGCCAACAGCGACGCCGTGAACGTGAAGCAGCTGAAAGACCTCGGCGCGGCCATCGACACCAACGGCAACGTGACGAACGGCTTCGTCGCCTACGACGATTCGACCGGTGCCAGCGTCACGCTCAAGGGGGCGAGCGGCACGAAGATCAAAAACGTCATGGCGGGCATGCTGGACGCAGCGAGCACGGAAGCCGTCAACGGTTCGCAGCTCTATCAGACGAATCAGGATGTCGCGAACCTCGCGGGCAACGTCAACAATATGAGCGACACGCTCAACAATCTGAACGACGGCGGCGGACTGAAATACTTCCACGCGAACTCGGCGCTCGCCGATGCTCAGGCGGGCGGCGCGAACTCGGTGGCGATTGGCGGCAACGCGCAGGCCGCTACGAACGACTCCGTCGCGCTCGGCAGCAACGCGCGCACGACGGCGGCTAACTCTGTCGCGCTCGGCAGCGGCTCGCTGGCCGATCGCGCGAATAGCGTGTCGGTTGGCGCAGGCGGCGCGGAGCGGCAGATCGTCAATGTCGCGGCGGGCTCGCAGAATACGGATGCCGTGAACCTGAAGCAGCTGAAAGACCTCGGTGCCTCGTTCGACAACAACGGCAACGCGACGAGCGCCTTCGTCGCGTATGACACCACGGCGAAGAACAAGGTCACGTTCGGCGGCGTGGGCGCGACATCGACCGTGAAGCTGTCGAACGTCGCGGCAGGCAGCGCAAACACGGATGCCGTGAACGTGAAGCAACTGAAGGACCTCGGCGCTTCATTCGACAACAATGGCAACGTGACGAGCGCCTTCGTCGCGTATGACGATGCATCGAAAGCGTCGGTGACGCTCAAGGGCGCAAGCGGCTCGAAGATCACCAACCTGATTGCGGGCGCGCTGAATGCCAACAGCACCGATGCCGTCAACGGCTCGCAGCTCTACCAGACGAACCAGAATGTCGCGAATGTCACGAACAATCTGGCGAACCTGGCGGGCAACGTCAACAACATGAGCGACACGCTCAACAATCTGCACGACGGCGGCGGACTGAAGTACTTCCACGCGAACTCGGCGCTCGCCGATTCGCAGGCGGGCGGCGCGAACTCGGTGGCGATCGGCGGCAACGCGCAGGCCGCTACGAACGACTCCGTCGCGCTCGGCAGCAACGCGCGCACGACGGCGGCTAACTCTGTCGCGCTCGGCAGCGGCTCGCTGGCCGATCGCGCGAATAGCGTGTCGGTTGGCGCAGGCGGCGCGGAGCGGCAGATCGTCAATGTCGCGGCGGGCTCGCAGAATACGGATGCCGTGAACCTGAAGCAGTTGAAAGACCTCGGCGCTTCATTCGACAACAACGGCAACGTGACAAGCGCCTTCGTCGCGTACGACACCACGGCGAAGAACAAGGTCACGTTCGGCGGCGTGGGGGCGACATCCGCCGTAAAGCTGTCGAACGTCGCGGCAGGCAGCGCGAACACGGATGCCGTGAACGTGAAGCAGCTGAAAGACCTCGGCGCGACCGTCGATACCAACGGCAACGTAACGAACGGCTTCGTCGCGTATGACGATGCATCGAAAGCGTCGGTGACGCTCAAGGGCGCAAGCGGCTCGAAGATCACCAACCTGATTGCGGGCGCGCTGAATGCCAACAGCACCGATGCCGTCAACGGCTCGCAGTTGTATCAGACGAACCAGAACGTCGCGAACATCGGCGCGAGCGTCAACAACGTCGCGATCTACTACAACACCCTCGTCGAAGGCGGCGGCATCAAGTATTTCCACGCCAATTCGGCGCTCGACGATTCGCTCGCGAGCGGTCAGGATGCGATCGCGATCGGCGGCAACGCGCAGGCAAACGACACAGGCGCGGTTTCGATCGGCGCGGGTGCGCTCGCCGATCGTTCCGACTCGATTGCGATCGGCCAGAACGCGCAGGCAAGTGCGGCGAATTCAGTGGCGCTCGGCGCCGGTTCGTCGACCACCGCGACGCTGACGACACCCGCTTATCAGCCGGGAACCACGCAGCTTGCGGGCACGACACCCGTCGGCGAAGTGTCCGTCGGATCGACGGGCAACGAGCGGCGCGTCACGAACGTCGCAGCGGGCGCGGCGGACACCGATGCCGTCAACGTGAGCCAGCTCAAATCTGCCGTCGATGCGTCGTCGAGCGGCGTGCTCGCCGGGGCAGTGCTCTACGACAACGCGCAGCACAACAGCGTGACGCTGGGCGGCACGACGGCGACTTCGCCTGTCGCGCTGAAGAACGTCGCGCCGGGCGCGATCGCCTCGACGAGCCGCGACGCGATCAACGGCTCGCAGCTCTACAACGTCGCCAGCACGGCGGCGGCGGCGCTGGGCGGCGGTGCGGCAGTCGGCAGCGATGGCAAGATCGCGGCGCCGACGTACGTGATCAGCGGCAATTCGTATAACGATGTCGGCAATGCGCTTTCGGCAATTGGCACGGCAGTCGACGGCGCCACAACGTACATGAAGTACTTCAAGGTCGTTCCGCCAACCGATCCCCAGCTCGATGCACCAGCCGTCGCTACCGGCGCCTTCGCGATGGCGCTGGGCGCCGGTGCCGCCGCCAATGGCCCCTACACCATGGCGCTTGGGTCCGGATCGTTCGCGGGAGCGCAATTCGGCGTCGCCATTGGCTATAACGCGCGAGCGACTTTCGCCAACTCGGTCGCGTTGGGCAACGGGTCTCAAACCACGGCGGAAAATACCGTGTCAGTCGGCACGGTTCAGCTGCAGCGCCGTATTACGAACGTCGCGGACGGCACCGACTCGACCGACGCCGTCACGATGCACCAGTTCTCCGAACTGCAGGACCAGATGCTGCAGGCGACGAACACGCCGCGCTCGATGCTGCTGGGCGCCCCCAACCCGCTCGACTTCATCGCCGTCAGCCCGACCACGACGACGACCAACATGACGATGACGTCCAACGACCCGAACGCACTGGCGATCGGGCCAGGCGCCACGTCGACAGCGGCCAATACGACCAGCGTCGGCACGATGGCAACGGCAGGCGGCGACAAGTCCACGGCGGTCGGGGCAGGCGCGGGGGCCGCGCGCGAAGGCGCCACCGCCGTCGGTCAAGGCACGGCCGCACTCGGCATCAACGCCACTGTCATCGGCACGGGCGCATCGACGGGCTTCGGCGCCGACAACGCCGTGGCGCTCGGCTACATGTCATCTGCGATCGGCGCAGGTTCGATGGGTTTCGGGGCGAACTCCGACGCCAACGGCACGGGATCGATCGCCTTCGGCAACGGCTCGATGACACTCACACCCGCCACGAATTCCGTCGCCCTCGGCGCGAACTCCGTCGCAGCCCGCGCCAACACGATCTCCGTCGGCAACGACACGCTGCAGCGTCAGATCGTCAACGTCGCGGCAGGCACGTCGAACACCGACGCCGTCAACGTGTCGCAACTCAAGGGCATCACGACGGTTCTCGGCGGCGGCGCGGGCATCGCAAGCGACGGCTCGGTCACGAAACCGGTCTATACGATCGGCGGACAGACCTACAGCGACGTCGGCGCGGCGCTCAACGCCGCGGCCGCCTCGGGTGGCGGCGCTTCGCCCAATGCCGTTCTGTACGACACGGCCGCGCATGCCCGCGTCACATTCGGCGGCGCGACGGGCGCACCCGTCACGCTGGCGAACGTCGCGCCCGGCCTGCTCGCGCCCAACAGCACGGAAGCCATTAACGGCGCGCAGCTGTACAACACGGCGAGTACCGTGGCAGGCGCGCTGGGCAGCGGCGCAACAGCCGGCGCGGACGGCAAGATCAAGGCACCGGCCTACACGATCGGCGGCTCGACGTACAACAACGTCGGCACGGCCCTCTCCGCCGTCGACTCCGCGCTCGCCACGGGCGGCAACCCGAACGGCGTGGTGTATGACTCGTCTGCGCGCACCCAGGTCACACTCGGCGGCGCGGGCGCGAGCACGCCCGTCACGCTGACCAACCTCGCCGACGCGAAGACCGACAGCGATGCCGTCAACCTGAAGCAACTGAAGGCAGCGGGCATCACCGTCGATCCGTCCACGGGTCACGTGACCAACGCGCTCGTCGCCTATGACGGCGCGTTGAAGTCGAGCGTCACGTTCAACGCGGGCGGCTCGCCGACGCAGTTGAAGAACGTCGCGGATGCCGTGGATGCGCTCGATGCCGTGAATCTGCGGCAAATGCAGAGCTATGTGTCCACGCAGGTCACGAACTACACGCCAGCACCCGCGCCGGCGCCCGTGGTCAACGATCTGCCCGTGGGCACCGCGACGGGTTCGGACGCGATTGCGATCGGCAACGGCGCGAACGCGTCGGGCAGCGGCGCGATTGCGATCGGCGCGCGCACGGCGACAGCGGGCGATCAGTCGGTCGCGCTCGGCGTGGCGGCATCGGCGCCCGCGACCAATGCCGTGGCGCTCGGCGCAAATTCGGTGGCCGATCGGGACAACAGCGTCTCCGTGGGCGCGGCCGGCTCCGAGCGGCAGATCACCAATGTCGCGGCAGGCACGGCGGCGACGGACGCCGTCAATCTCGGCCAGATGAACAGCGCGATCAGCGGCGTCTACAAGAGCATGCAGGACATGGATCGCGACAACAAACGCGGCATCGCGGCCGCGTCGGCACTCAACATCGTCACGCCGTATCTGCCGGGCCGCACGACGCTCAATGCGGGCGTAGCCGGGTATCGCGGCACGGCGGCGCTCGGGGTCGGCGTATCGCGCTGGAACGAGAAAGGCTCGGTGAACTACAACCTCGGCGTGTCGAGCGCGGGCGGCAACAGCACGATCGTCCGCGCAGGTGTCGGCATCGTATTCGGCAACTGATCCGTTGACCTGACCGGGCTGCGCGGCTCGACAAAGCGCCGCGCAGCCCCTTCCTGATGGAATCACACATGAAGCATTCATTGATGACGGGGGCGTGCGTCGCGTTGTCGGCGCTCGTCGCCGGCTGCGCGTCGACGGCCTCACGCGACGCGCTGCAGGTGCAGAACCCGACCGTCCTGCAACGCGGGATCGGCACGACGCAGGACAACATGGCGGGCGCGGCCACGCCGGCATGGCTCGAGACCTATCGCACCGCCGGCAACGCAAGCGCGATCGATCCGATCCAGAAGCGTCTCGACGCACTCGGCCCGCGCAAGGACAACTATTTCGGCTTCAAGGCGCAATGCTGGCTCGACGCGGCGCGCGACGAGCGCTCGCACTGGAACCACTGGGGCTTCGTCGAAGAAGCGTTGCGCGAAGCCAGCCGTCTCGCGTCGGGACTCGAAACGGGCGGCGGCCTCGTGGCCGACAATCCGGATTTGCGCACCTCGGCCGTGATACGGCCCGACGTGTGGAAGCAGATCCTGACGGCGAAGGCATCGCCCGCGTTTGCGTCCTGCGTGCCGGCACAGCAGCTGACCGCGTGCGGCGAAGTCGGCATGATCCACGCGGGGCACGAGGCGTGGACGCGCAATTTCACGGCCAGTGCGCAACGTGTGGACGACGTGACGAAGACCTTGCCGCAGATCGACGCGGCGCTTGCCGCGTGCATACCGCCCGTCGCCGTGCAACCCGTCGGGCTTGCGCCGAAACTCACGCTGGAAGGCGACGCGACGTTCGCGTTCGATCGCGGCGACATCGCGGGGTTGTCGCCCGCAGGCAAAGCCAGGCTCGAACAGCTGATCCGCGACATGAAGCAGGCCGGCGACGTGACGGCCATTCGCGTCGAAGGATATACGGACCGGCTGGGCGGCGATGCGCTTAACCGGCGGCTCTCCGCGGCGCGTGCGGAGACGGTGAGGCGCTACCTGGCGGCAAACGGCATCGATGCGCCCGTCAGCGCGCAAGGTATGGGCAGCGCGAATCCGCTCGTGCAATGCGACCAGCGCGACCGGCAGCAATTGATCCGCTGCCTCGCACCCAACCGCCGGGTCGAACTGAGCTTTACGCGCGGTGGTTCGGCCTCCACCACGCCCGCGCGATAACCCGCCAACTACCGACGCGACGCGCGGCTTAGCTCGTCGCGCACCCGCGCGCGCGCAACGCAATATCGAAGGCGCGCCCGGCCGACATCAGCAGCAAGCGGACGCGTGCGATATCGCCCGCCTGCGCCGCCATTTCCAGCGACGCGCACAACGTCAAGGCAGGCTCGTCGCCCGCGAGCCGCGCCGAGCCCTTCAGCCGGTGCGCGAGATAGGCAACGCGCGCCACGTCGTCGAGATCGACGGCATCGAATGCCGCGCTCAGGTCCGCGCACACGCTTTCCCGCAGAATCGCCTGTAGATCGCCCGGCCCTTCGGCGAGCACATGCTTCCATCCGTCTGTCATCGACGTTCACCCGTCGCTAGTTCGTGAGGCCGTTTGTCTTCGCGTACTCGAGCAGATCGACGACGTTCTGCAATTCGAGCTTTTGCATCAGACGTACCTTGTACGTGCTGACTGTCTTGGGACTCAGATTCATCGACGCTGCGATATCGACATTGCTCTGACCGCGAATCAGCCGGTGCAGCACCGACGTTTCGCGCCGCGATAAGGCGGCGCCCGCTGGCTCGACCAGATCGGAGGAAAAGCAGGTGTAGCCGATCATGACCAGCCTCAAGCTGGCGATCAGTTCATCGGGATCACGAATCTTGCTGACGAAACCGTGCGCACCGACTCTGCGAACGTGAATAGCGTTGAGCCGCTCATCGACCGACGAGAAGACCAGCACTCGCAACTCGGGGCGCGCGTCGAGCAACCGTGCGATCAGATCGAGCCCGTCGCCATCGGGCAGGCGCAGGTCGACGATCGCGAGCGCAGGCTCCGTCGTGGCCGCAGACGCCAGCGCTTCCGCCACGGAACCTGCCTCGGCAACCAGATCGAAGTCGTTCGATTCATCGAGGACGTGTCGCAGCGCGCGCCGCATCACCGGATGATCGTCGACCACCAGCGTCCTAAAACGCTTGGGATTATTAGAGGTATCGATTGGATTCAAAGTAAGAATGTAGGACCTGTCTTACGATATAAAGTGAGCGGTCTCTATACTTAATCAGTAATCCATAGTTCACCGCTTTGATAGAATCGTACATGAATTTCCATGCAGCGATCTCTCAGAAGACAGCATGTTTTCGGTTCACGATGATAAGAAATGGGCCAAAGATGAAAAGAATTGTCATCGTTGATGACCACCCGATGATTCGCGGCGCAATCGCAAGTGTGTTTCGATCGGACCCGGAACTGCAGATCGTAGGAGAGTCCGGCGATGGCGAGGAAGGATTGAGAATGATCCTATCGCTGAATCCGGATCTGGTCGTGCTCGATCTTGACTTGCCCAGCCTCGATGGACTATCGATGCTCCGCCGCATCCGCGCGCAAGACGACGGCATGCACATACTCGTGCTGTCCGCGAAACCGGATCACGTGATGTCGCTGCACACGCAGCAAGCGGGCGCGAACGGCTACGTGAGCAAGGGCCGTGAACTGACGGAAATGTTGACGGCGGCACGCACGGTGCTGCTCGGTTTCGACTGCTTTCCCGCGCAAGCGCCGCATACGGGCAAAGCGGGCGGCCTCGATGTGCTGTCGCCGCGTGAGATGGAAGTGCTGCAGTATCTCGCGCGCGGCATCAGCAACAAGGAAATCGCGAGCCGCCTGTTCCTCAGCGACAAGACCGTCAGCACGTACAAGACGCGGCTGTGCGAAAAGCTGGGGCTGTCTTCGCTGGCCGCGTTGATCGAGTTTGCGACGCTGAACAAGCTGATCGATTGACGCGCCGGCATGAACCCGCGTCCGTCTGGCATCGCATCGTTGCTCGCCCGCACGTTTGGCTGGCGCGCGCCAATCGGGGCACTTGTGCTGTTCGGCTCGCTTGCCGCGTGGCACGAACCGCTTGCGGGCGGCACGGCGGCGGTGTTGCTTCTGCTGGCGCGCAGCGTGCGCGCCGCCATACGGGACGAAGAGGACCGGCGCGTACTGAAGCTCGATATCGAAGCTCTGGACGCGTCGCTGCGCGCGGCGCACCGTGACAACGCGGCGCACGCGGCGCAATCCGCCCGCTCGCTGGACGAAGCCACTCAGGCCGCGCGCGCGGCGGCACTCGAAGAACACCTCGCTACGTTGCGACTGGCGCGGCACCGGATCGTGCCGTGCGTACAGGCACTGTGCGAGCGTCTCGATCCTGATGCAGGCCTTGCGAACGTCGGAGCCGGTGCGCTTCGGTGCGCGGCCGAAACGCTCGCGCTCGTCGCGCAGGACTTGCTCGACGACATGCCTCCCGCCGATCGCGATATCGTCTTCGATGAAGACCCCGTCGATCTGCGCGAACTGATCGACGGGGTCGCGCTGCTCGTCGCGCCGGTCGCGGCACGCAAGCCATCGCGGCTGCAAGCGTGTATCGACCGATCGGTTGCGGCGTGCGTACTCGCCGACCGCGCGCGGCTCGGCCAGCTCGTGCACAACCTGCTTGCCTACGCAATCGAAACGGCAGGCGCGGGCGTCGTCACGCTCGCCGCACGCGCGGAGTCGCTGAACGCAGGCGCCCAGCGGATCGTGATCGGCATCAGCGGCGCGGCATCGGCGGCGAACGACACGCACGCGCGCGCGCATCAGGCGATGGAAGAACCTGCTGACGTGCGCGAGCACCCGGACCTCGTGCTAGCCCGCGTGATCGCGCGAAAAATGGGCGGCGACATCACGATCCTCGAAGGCAAGAGCGTTGGCGTCTGTGTCGCGCTGCATGCGCCGTTCACGATCGAGCGTCACGACTGGCCCGTGCCGGAGCACGAACGTCGCTTTGCCGTCGTCGACGTCGCTGCGTATGAAGATCGCGTGGCGATTTGCGAACTGCTGAAAAAGCTGGGCATCACGACGCTGCCGTCCGATGTGCCGCCGCCCGTGCGCATCGACTTTCGCTTTGCCGAAACCGGGCAGCCGCCGTCGCTGCATGGCGAGAAGCGCGCCATCGCCGTCACGCGCGACGCTTTGCCTGGCGGCATGCGCGAACGCGGCGGCGTGACCGGGTTGTCGGTCAATCCATTGTCGTGGACGGCGCTCAGACGCATCTGCGGCGAACGCGGCGACGCGCCTGCCGTGCGTCCCGAGCCTGTCCAGGCGCCCACCCGTCCGGCATCGGGACAACCCACGATCCTCGTCACCGACGACAACGAAGTCAATCGCAAAGTGCTCGCCCGGCAGCTCGACGTGCTCGGATATCGCTGCCTCGTCGCCAGCTCCGGCGACGAAGCACTCGATGTGCTGAGCCGCGAAACCGTCGATCTGCTCGTCACCGACCTGCAGATGCCCGGCATGAGCGGCATAGAACTCGCCCGTCACGTTCGCGCGTCGTCTGGCGGTTCGGAATATGCCGTGCCGATGATCCTGCTGTCGGCGAATGCCGACGCGAAAATGACCGACATGGAGCGCGCATTGTTCGGCGCGACGCTCGTCAAGACGGCTGGATTGAGCGCGCTCGACTCCGCCCTCAGACGTCTGCTTCCCGCCAGGTCAGAGCATCGCGCGGCGCGTCTCGAGCGGTACGACTTCACCGTGCTCGATTCGCTCGCCGCGCAAGGCGTGGACGTCGGCGGCCTGTTGCGCGACTGGCAGCAGTCGATGGAAAGCGACCTCACGCACCTGCTAGAGCGCCGCGCAGCGGGCGACGAGCAAGGCGTCCGCGGCATGCTGCATAAGCTCGCAGGCGCGCTCGGGGTGGTCGGCAATCGCGGCCTGATGAGCGCGCTGCAGCGGGCGAGCGACGCGCGGGAACCTGTCGACAGTGTGTTGTTCGACGGACTCGTCGCAAGGATGAGAACGCTGATGACGGAGCTCGATGATCACGGTTCGCGGCGAAGATTCGGACCGCGACACGGCACGCCCATGACGACAAAAAGCCCGCAGAACGCGGGCCCAAATACCGCGAGACACGATGGAGACGATCTGAGAACCGTGCGCGGTTAGCGCGGCTGGTCGATGTAGCCCCGGGGAAGGCTGCTCAGACACGCTATTGACCAGTATAGAGTGCAGATTCGTCGTGGCAGAAGAAAATGCCTGCTTCGGCGCTAGTAAGTATTAATTGCCGCAAAGCCGCCGATAGATACAGCGGCACACCTTGCGCCCGTCCGTCTGTCAGCCGAGCAGCGCGTCGAGCTTCTCGTTCAAGGCAGTGATGGCTTGCGTCACGCCCGACAGCAACGCGACGGCCGTCAGCGCGTCATGCTCCAGCGCGGCACGCTCCAATCGCAGCGCCAGCGCGGTTTCCCGCCTGCATTGCAACATTCGCAACGAACCCGCCAGACGATGCGCGGCGTGACCCAATTCGTTCCATGATTCGCTGCGACGAGCCGCCGACATGTAGAGAAGCGTTGCGCGGTTCGTTTCAATGAGCGCGCTCGTCACGTCGCGCGCAACAGTGCGATCGCCGAGGGCGAGCGCATCGATGCGTTGTTGCAGCACACGCATGTCCGCCGCGCCGCCGAACACGCGGCGCCAGCATGCCGCCGTCATTGCCGGGCGGCGGCGATACCGCAGCGCCGCGCGAAATCGACCAGATCGACGAGCGTTGCGACGCCCACCTTGGTCATCAACCGTGTCTTGTGACTGCTGACCGTCTTGTTGCTGATGAAAAGCGCGTCGCCGATCGTCTTGTTGGACATGCCTTTGGCGAGCATCTGCAGGATCACCAGTTCCTTGTCGGAAAGCAATTCGAGCTTGCGCTCCTCGACGACGCCCTGCGCCGCCGCGCCAATGCTCGCGGACGGCGCGACGGGAAATACGCTGTAGCCCGACATGACGGCCTCGACACTGCGCATGATCTCCTTCACGTCCTGCGCCTTGCTGACGAAGCCTTGCGCACCCGCGCGCATGGCGCGGGACACGAAAGTCGACGCATCGTGGCTCGACAGGATCAGTACGCGCATGGACGGATGTGCAGTTTTCAGACGTGAAAGTACATCGAGGCCATTTATGCGCGGAATATCCAGATCGAGAATGGTAAGGTCGGGCGCGAATTGACGCGCCATTTCCATTGCGGACTGGCCGTTGTCTGCTTCAAATACTTCCTGCGTACCGAGCAATTGCAGCAGATGCGTCTTGATAACCAGCCGAAACGCTGGGTGATCGTCCACTATTAATATAGAAGCCAACTGCCGTTCTCCAGTTTCTCTTTTGATTCACGTGCTGTCGCGCTGCTCATATGGCGTGCTTATTACCACACGCGTTTCTGCGGCGATTATTCTAAGTCATTATCGACGCCTTTATTCTGTGGAATATTCTGCATTCCATATCTTTCTCGCCGCTTTTTTTCGAGTTTATTTGTTATTCAATTTCCGATAGTGCCGGCGGCATAAAAGGGGATATCCAGCGGGCGAAAACCCGCTTCTGCTGGCTAAGTGTGCGACGAGGTCTCCGTGCGCCTGACTTGCAACCTTCGGCGCGGGGCAAGTTACCCCCAATCGAGGTAAACCCGGTTGAATTTAACTAACTCGTCAATTAAGCTAGCAACCCATGAACACCAAACGTCAACCGGCCAAACCGCGCGGTCGCCGGCCCGTGGTGGAGAACTTCGACGTGCGCGAGCATCTGCTCGATACCGCCACGCGCCTTTTCTCCGAACGCGGCATCTCGGCCACCACCGTCGCGCAGATCGCCGCCGCCGCGGAAGTCACGTCCGCACTCGTCCACTACTACTTCACGAATCGCGAGATGCTGCTCGACGCGATCGTCGAGGAGCGGCTCGCGCCGTCCGTCGGTTTTGTCTGGAGCGCCGCCGGAGAGGATTCGAGCGACGATCCGTTCGTGATGGTGGCCGAGTTCGTCAAGCGGCTGTTCGACGTGACGGGACGCATGCCGTGGCTGCCGCCGCTCTGGCTGCGCGAGGTCGTCAACGAAGGCGGGATGCTGCGCGAGCGCATGGTCACGCGCATTCCGTTCGACAACATCAAGCGGTTCGGCGCCCGTATCAAGAAAGCGCAACACGCAGGCGCAGTGAATCCGGAGCTCGATGCGCTGTTGATGTTCAACTCGCTCTTCGCGCTGGTAATGCTGCCGCAAGCGGCCGCCAGGATGTGGCAGAGCATTCGCGGCTTTCCGGCTATCGAACGTGAGACGTTGCAGCGGCACGTCACGGCCCTGCTGCTCGGCGGCATGAATCCGCCAGCGGGGCGCGCCGCGCGCAGGCCGGCTGCGAAAAAAACGGCCAACGCGACGCGCCGCCCATCCACGAGGTCCAGTTCATGAACCATTCACCTTCATCGGCGCGCGCCGTACGGATTGTTGCCGCGCTCCTTGCATGCGGCGTGCTCGGCGCGTGCTCGCATCGCGCCGACAATACGTGGCAAGGCTACGTCGAAGGCGAATTCGTGTATCTCGGCTCGTCGCAATCGGGCAAGCTGACGCAACTCGACGTCGCGCGCGGCGATCAGCTCACGGCGAATGCACCCGTTTTCGCGCTCGAATCCGTCGACGAAACGGCCGCGCTGCAACAGGCGCAACAACAGCTCGCCGCCGCCCGCGCGCAACTGGCGGACATCCAGACAGGCAAGCGCCCGCCGGAAATCGACGTGACGAGGGCGCAGCTCGCGCAGGCCGTGGCGAACGCGCGCAAGGCCGCGCTGCAATTGACGCGCGACGAAGCGCAGTATCGCGCGGGCGGCATTCCGAAGGGACAACTCGACGACACGCGCGCCGCCGCCGATGCCGCCAATGCGCAGGTGCGCGAGTTGACGCACGAAGTCCAGGTCGCGCGTCTGCCCGGCCGTTCGCAGCAACTGCTCGCGCAGACCGCGCAGGTCGAAGCAGCGCAGGCAGCCGTGGCGCAGGCGCAATGGAAGCTCGACCAGAAGCGCGTGAACGCGCCCGCCAGGGGCCGCGTCTACGACACGCTGTACCGCGTCGGCGAATGGGTGCAGGCGGGTAGCCCCGTCGTGCAGATGCTGCCGCCGCAAAACGTGAAGGTGCGCTTCTTCGTGCCCGAGACCGTGGTCGGCGCGCTCGCCCCCGGCCGCGCACTGACGGTCCATTGCGACGGCTGCGCGTCGGCTATCGAGGCGAAGATCACCTACGTGTCGAACTCGGCGGAATACACGCCACCCGTCATTTATAGCAACGAGAGCCGCGCGAAGCTCGTCTTCATGGTCGAAGCGCATCCTTCCGTCGGCGACGCGCCGCGCCTGCATCCCGGCCAGCCTGTTTCGGTGACCTTGCGATGAGCACGCAGAACGGCGGGCACAATCCGGCGCAAGGTTCGCTTGCCATCGACGTGCACAACCTCAACAAGCATTTCGGCGACAAGCACGTCGTCAACGACGTCACGCTGCAGGTCGCGCATGGCGAGATTTTCGGCTTTCTCGGCCCGAACGGCAGCGGCAAGACGACGTCGATCCGCCTGATGTGCGGCCTGCTCACGCCCGATTCCGGCAGCGGCACGTGCCTCGGCTACGACATCGTGCGTGACAGCGCGCAGATCAAGCGCAACGTCGGCTACATGACGCAGCGCTTCTCGTACTGGGAAGACATGACGATCCGCGAGAATCTCGATTTCGTCGCGCGCATCTATCAGATGCGCGACCGCAAGGAAAAGGTGGATCGCGCGCTCGAAACGCTCGGCTTGCAGACGCGCGCCGACCAGTTGACGGGCGCGCTGTCGGGCGGCTGGAAGCAGCGGCTCGCGCTTGCCGCGTGCATGCTGCACGAGCCGAAGCTGCTGCTGCTCGACGAGCCGACTGCGGGCGTCGATCCCACGGCGCGCCGCGACTTCTGGGAAGAGCTGCACCGGCTCGCCGCGCAAGGCATTTCGGTGCTGGTCAGCACGCACTACATGGACGAAGCGGAGCGCTGCCACAAGCTCGCGTACATCGCGTACGGCAAGCTGCTGGCGCAAGGCACCGCGCAACAGGTGATCGAGTCGCAGGCGCTCGCCACATGGTCCATTCACGGCGAGCGTCTGACGCAACTGTCCGAACAGTTGCGCAAGACGCCGGGCGTCGATCAAACCGTCGTATTCGGCTCCGCGCTGCACGCGAGCGGCCACGATCACCACGCGCTCGAAAAGGCGATCAGACAGGTCACGTCCGGCCTGCCCGTGCGAATCGAGCGGATCGAAACCGGCCTCGAGGACGTCTTCATCTACATGATGAGCGGCTCGGCCGACAACTACGGAAAGCCATCGTGAGTCGTCTATTCTCCGTGACGCGCTGGTGGGGCATCGTCCTCAAGGAGTTCATCCAGTTGCGGCGCGACCGCATCACGTTCGGCATGATCGTCGGTCTGCCGATTCTTCAGCTTGCGCTGTTCGGCTTCGCGATCAATACTGACCCGAAGCATCTGCGCACGGCCGTCGTCATCAGCGAGCAGAGCCAGTTCTCGCGCAGCTTCGTCGCGGCGATGAAGAACTCGGACTATTTTCATATCGTCGACACGCTGCCCGACGACAACGCGGCCCGCGAGGCGCTGGCGCGCGGCGACGTGACCTTCGTCGTGTCGATTCCCGTCGATTTTTCGCGGCGGCTCTTGCGCGGCGAACGGCCCGCGCTGCTGGTCGAAGCCGACGCCACCGATCCGACCGCGACGCAGGCACCGCTCGCCGCGCTGCCCGGCCTCGTGCAAGCGGTGGCGGACAAGGACATCACCGGGCCGCTCAAGCATCTGAACGGCGCGCCCGCCGCGTTCGAGGTGCAGATCCACAAGCTGTACAACCCCGAAGGCATCACCCAATACAACGTCGTGCCGGGCCTGATGGGCACGATCCTCACACTGACGATGGTCATGATGACGGGCCTCGCGATGACCCGCGAACGCGAGCGCGGCACGATGGAAAACCTGCTCGCCACCCCCGTGCTGCCGATCGAGGTGATCGCGGGCAAGCTGGTGCCGTATATCGCGATCGGGCTCGTGCAGTCGTCGATCATTCTGGCGGCGGCGCGCTATGTCTTCAATGTGCCGTTCGTCGGCAGTCTGATCGCGCTGTATGTCGCTGCGCTGCTCTTCATCGCGGCGAACCTGACGGTCGGCATCACGTTGTCGTCGATTGCGCAGAACCAGTTGCAGGCAATGCAGCTCACCATCTTCTACTTTCTGCCGAGCCTGCTGCTGTCGGGCTTCATGTTTCCGTTCGCGGGCATGCCCGTGTGGGCGCAATGGATCGGCAATCTGCTGCCGCTCACGTACTTCAACCGGCTCGTGCGCGGCATTCTGCTCAAGGGCAATGGCTGGGTCGAACTGTGGCCGTCGGTGTGGCCCGTCGCGATCTTCACCGCCGTCGTGTTAGCCATTGCCGTGCGCTTCTATCGGCGCACGCTGGATTAGGAGGCTCGACGATGAACCACTCCGTGCTGTTGTCCGCGCTCGCGCTGTGCGGCTGCGCCGTCGGCCCTGACTTTCACTCGCCCGCCGCACCCGATGCGCCGTCCTACACGCGGGAAGCGCTGCCCGCCGCGACGCAGGCCGCAGGCGTCACGCAAACGCTCGTCGCCGCAAGCGCCGCGCTGCCCGCATGGTGGACGCAGTTTCGCTCCGACGCGCTGAACCGTCTCGTCGACACGGCGCTGCAACACAGCCCGACACTCGACGAAGCACGCGCGAAACTCGTCGAGGCGCGCGAGAACTACATCGCGCAAGCCGGCGCGACCGAGTTTCCCGCCATCGATGCCAAGCTGTCCGGCACGCGGCAAAAGGTGAACCCCGCCGCGTTCGGCATTCCGAACGTGCCGAACCCGGGGCCGTTCACGCTGTTCAATGCGTCGGTGAGCGTGTCGTATGCGCTCGATGTTTTCGGCGGCAACCGGCGCGCGCTCGAAGCCTTGCTCGCGCAAACCGATTACCAGACCTACGAGCTCGATGCCGCGCGCCTGTCGCTGGCGGGCAATGTGGTGTCGACGGCGATCCGGCGCGCGTCGCTGCAACAGCAGCTCGCGCTGACACAGCAACTCGCGGACGCACAGGCGCATCAACTGACGATCGTCGAAGGACGCTACGCGGCGGGCGGCGTGGCGCAACTCGATGTGCGCACGCAGCGCACGCTCCTCGCGCAGACGCGCGCGCAAATTCCGCCGCTGACGACGCAACTCGCGCAAGCCGACCATCAGCTTGCAATTCTGCTCGGCGTCGCGCCGTCGCAAGCCGACTTCAACGACATCACGCTCGATGCACTGCATCTGCCCGACACCGTGCCCGTCACGCTGCCGTCGACACTCGCGCGCGAGCGGCCCGACATTCGCGCATCGGAGGCGCTGTTGCATCGGGCGAGCGCGAACGTCGGCGTCGCGACGGCGAACCTGTATCCGCAGTTCAGCGTGTCGGCGGGAATCGGCTCGGAGCGCACGCGCATCCAAGATGTCGTCAACAGCCTGAACGTCTGGAACCTCGGTCTGAATCTGACGCAGCCGATCTTTCACGGCGGCGAACTGCGCGCGAAGAAGCGCGCTGCGCAGGCTGCCTATGATGCGGCGTTCGCGTCGTATCGGCAGACGGTATTGCAGGCGCTTCAGCAAGTCGCCGATACGCTGCACGCATTGAATGATGACGCGCGCGAATTGCAGGCTCGCGATGACGCGGCGTCGGAAGCGCAAGCAAGCGTGACGATCGCGCAGGCGCAGTATGCGGCGGGCGGCGTCAGTCAGTTCAGCCTGATCGATACGCAGCGCCAGGCGTTGCAGACTGCGCTCGACAGGACGCGCGCGCAGGCCGATCGTCTCGCGGATACGGCGGCGCTATTTCAGGCGCTGGGTGGGATGACGCCGGGGACGTCGGCCGATCAGACAGCGAAGCGATAGTCGCGGAAACGAAAAACCCGGCCGTAGCCGGGTTGTTCGTTGCGCGTCGAAGCCGGGTCAAGCGCGCCTGAAAAGCCGGATGACGAACAGCAGGATCACAGCGCCGACGAACGCCGTGATTGTCGAGCCGATCCATCCGCTGCCAGGCGAGACATGCAGCACGCCCGACAGCCAGCCGCCGATAAACGCGCCCGCAATGCCGACGACGATATCGAGCAGCACCCCGTAGCCGCTGCCCGACACCAGCACGCTCGCAAGCCAACCCGCGATACAGCCGATGATCAGCCAGGCGATGATTCCGTGTTCCATAGTTTTCTCAGGTCTTCACTGTGAATTAAGAGGGCTGTAGTTTTAACGCAGTGGGCGACTTGAGTTGTCAAGGTTTGTCAAAGGTGGGAGCGGGCGAGTATCGAGACTATGGAGCGGCACGCTCACCATCCAGATACAGCACCATGTTCTCTTCGTCGAAGTAGCGGCCATTCACGCACATCGCGCGGCGTTCGGTGCCATAGCCCGTAAAGCCGCTCGTCACATAGAGCTGCCGCGCGCGATGGTTTTCGGTATTGACGCGAAGATGAACCTGCCGCAGCTGCATATTGCGCGCATGCGTCAACGCAGCCCCGAGCAACTCGCGCGCGACGCCCACATTCCGATACAGAGGATGAACGAACACACCCCACAGCATGCCCTTATGCCGCAACTGCGCGTATGGTTCCTGTTTGAGACCGGCGATTCCAATCAGCATGTGCTGATCAAACACGCCAAACACGATCTGTTCAGGCGTCGGCCGTATTTGTGCGGCAACGATGTCGAGCGGGCGTGCGCGCTCCTCGTCGAGAGTCGGCCAGATTGCAGACGGGGAATCGTCGATGGCCTTGAGCCGCAGTTTCGCAAACGCAGCGGCGTCGTTTTCGTTCAAAGGCCGAAGTGTTAGAGCCTCGCAAAGCATTGCTTCATGTTTCCAGAAAGTTTCCAGAAAGCGAGCTATACAGGAACTTTCAGGTTAACTAATGAAGCCGTGACAATTTATGACAGATGCGCGCAATAAAACGTCATCGCGCGAACGGTCACAGGGCAGATAAACGTGTGACCGCAACGAGATAGCGCAAACAAACCCGCCTACGCCGCCACCGCCCGCGCCGCATTCCTTCCACGCAGCCATTCGAGCGCGAGCAGCAGGCAAGTCGAGAACACGATAAGAATCGTCGCCAGCGCGGCAATGGTCGGGCTGATGTTCTCGCGAATGCCCGTGAACATCTGCCGGGGCAAAGTGGTCTGATCGGCGCCCGCGAGAAACAGCGTGACGACCACTTCGTCGAACGACGTCGCGAATGCGAACAGCGCACCCGAGATCACGCCCGGCGCGATCACCGGCAGCGTGATGCTGAAAAACGTCTTCACAGGGTTCGCGCCGAGCGACAGGCTCGCTCGCACGAGGTTGTAATTGAAGCCCTGCAACGTAGCCGCCACCGTCGTCACGACGAACGGCACGCCCAGCGACGCATGCGCCATGATCAGGCCGATATACGTGTTGGCCAGTCCGAGCGGCGCAAAAAACAGATACATGCCGACACCGACCACGACGACGGGCACGATCATCGGCGAGATCAGGATCGCCATTAGCAGCGCTTTGCCCTTGAAGTTCGCCTTCGTCAAACCGATCGCCGCGAGCGTGCCGAGCACCGTCGCCAGCACGGTCGCCGACGGTGCGACGATAAAGCTGTTCTTCGCAGCCATCCGCCATTCGTCGGAGGCAATCAGGTTCTGATACCAGCGCAACGACCAGCCGGGAATCGGATAAACGAGAAACGTGCTCGACGAAAACGACAGCGGCACGATCGCGAGCACGGGCAGGATCAGATACAGCAGCGTCAGCACGGCAAGTCCGCGCAGCGTGAAGTACCACACGCGCTCGATCATCGACGTGTGCGGCGCGAACATGGGTTTGGCAAATTTCATCGCGTCGCTCCTCAACCGAGGCTCACGTTCGAACGCGTGAAGCGTCCGTAGATCACATACAGCACGAGCGTCGCCGCGAGCAGCAGCCCGCCGAGCGCGCACGTCATGCCCCAGTTGATCGTCACGTTGGTGAAGTACGCGACGTAGTAGCTGACCATCTGGTCGTTCGGTCCGCCGAGCAGCGCCGGCGTGATGTAGTAACCGATCGCAAGAATGAATACGAGCAGCGCGCCCGCGCCGATGCCCGGATAAGTCTGCGGCACATACACGCGCCAGAACGCCGCGAACGGATGCGAGCCGAGCGAAACGGCCGCGCGCTGGTAGGTCGGCGGAATCGACTTCATCACGCTGTAAAGCGGCAGGATCATGAACGGCAGCAGAATGTGCGTCATCGAGATATACACGCCGACGCGATTGAACAGCAAAGCCAGCGGATCGTGTATCAGCCCCGAGCCGATCAGCGCCTTGTTGACGAGACCTTCGCTCTGCAAAATCACGATCCACGCGGCGACGCGTACGAGGACCGACGTCCAGAACGGAATCAGCACGAGGATCATCACGAGATTCGCGCGCCGTTCGTTCAACGTCGAAATCCAGTATGCGAGCGGATAGCCGAGCAGCAGCGCAAAGACCGTTACCGCGAAACCGATCACGAACGTGCGGCTGAACACGGCGAGATAGATCTGCTGCTCGGGATCGGTCGGAATGATGTGGCCGAATGCATCCTGCTTGTGATCGAGCGAGGCGAGCAGATAAAAAGGCGAAACCGTGCTGCCGTTCTTCGCGATCGCCTGCCAGTACTTCGCATCGCCCCAACGTTCGTCGATTTCGAGAATCTTTGCCTTCACCTGGGCGGGCGGCAGCGCGTGACCCGCATCGTCGTTGAGCGGCATTGCGCGCGCCGTCTTCGCGACGAGCGAGCGATAGCCGGGAATCTCCGTATTCAGGCGCCGTGCAAGCGCGCCCATGGCTTCGCCGTCGGCGACGGCGGTGAGATCCGTGGCGAGCGCGGCGTACGCGGCGTCTGTCGGCGCCGACTTGCGATCCCAGTCGCGCAGGGCCGTGACCGTATGCGGCAGCGCCGTCGCGATCTCCGGGTTCTGCACCGCGCGCGTCAACAGCGCGCCGATCGGCACGACGAAAATCATCAGCAGAAACAGCGCGAGCGGCGCAATCAGCAGCAGCGCCATCGCGCGCTTCTTCGCTTCGGCGGCCTTCAGCTCGCGCTTGAGTTTGTTGGTCGACTCGGGGGCCGGGTCGGCGGCGATCGTGATCGTCGTCACGGGTTTCTCCTGCGTCAATGCAGCCTTGCTACAGCGATGCGGCTTCCCGGTGCGGAAACCGCATCGCATTCACCTCACACTTACTTCGACGCCCACGACGAGAAGCGTTGCTCCAGCTCGTCGCCGTGATCGGTCCAGAACGTCAGGTTCTGCAGCACTGCGTTCTTGCCGTTGGCGGGGGAGTTCGGCAGGTTGGCGAGCGTCTTCGCATCGAGCGACTTGATCGCCGATTCATTCACCGGGCCGTACGCGATGTGCTTCGCGTATTCCTGCTGCGGCTTCGACGAGATCGTGTACGCGATGTACTTCTCGGCCAGCGCCTTGTTCGGCGTGCCCTTCGGCATTGCCCAGTAGTCGAGGTCGTAGATGCTGCCGTTCCACACGACCTTCAGGTTCTTGCCTTCCTTCTGCGCGGCATCGATACGGCCGTTATACGCCGTCGACATCACCACGTCGCCCGCGACGAGGAATTGCGGCGGCTGTGCGCCCGCTTCCCACCACTGGATATTCGGCTTCAGCTCGTCGAGTTTCTTGAACGCGCGGTCCTGGCCTTCCTTCGTGCCGAGCACCTTGTAGACGTCCTTCGGCGCGACGCCGTCGGCCATCAGCGCGAATTCCAGGTTGTAGCGCGCGCCCTTGCGCATGCCGCGCTTGCCCGGGAATTTCTTCGTGTCCCAGAAGTCGGCCCAGCTGGCGGGCGCCGTCTTGAGCTTGTCGGCGTTGTATGCCATCGCCGTCGACCACACGAAAATACCGACGCCGCACGTTTGCGGCGCTTCGGGAATCAGATCCGACTTCTTGCCGAGCTTCGACCAGTCGAGCTTTTCGTACAGGCCTTCGTCGCAGCCTCGGCCGAGGTCGCCCGATTCGACTTCGACGACATCCCAGTTCACATGCTTCGCTTCGACCATCGCCTTCACTTTGGCCTGCTCGCCGTTGTATTCGACAGCCGTCACTTTCGAGCCGCTTTGCGCCTCGAACGGCTGGTTGAATGCGGCCTTCTGCGCGTCGCCATTCGCGCCGCCGAAGTTCACGACCGTCAGTTCCGCCGCGTTCGCCTGAGCAACGGCGCTGAGCGCGAGGACGACAGCGCCGACAGCCACGGCACAGCGCGATTGCACGATCTTCTTCATGATGGTTCCTCTTTGGTGTGATGAACTGCTTACGACGTGGACGTTGTTGTGTTTCTGCTCACGCGAACACGCGCAGATGCTCCGGCGCGAATTCGAGTGCGACGGGCGCGCCCGGCGCGAAGCCTTCGAGTGCTTCCGTGCCGAGCGGCACCTTCACGAAGCACTCGTCCTGTTGCGGCAAACCACAGCGCATGCGCACGTGATCGCCGAAATAGATGAGCCCGCGCGCTTCGCCCGCCACCGCATTCGCGCCGGGCCGCGCGCCGCCTGCCGCGCCCGCCGCGAGCTTCATCCGCTCCGGCCGGATGCACGCGACGCCTTGCGCGCCCGCTTGCGCCCCACCGATATTCCGCCCGACCAGGCGCGTGCCGTCGATCAGGTGAAACTCGCAGTAGTCGCCGTCGACATTCGCGATCGTGCCGCGCAGCCGGTTGCTGTCGCCGATGAAGTTCGCGACGAACTCGTTGCACGGCGCCTCGTAGAGGCTGTCGACGGTATCGAGCTGCTGCACGATGCCCTTGTCGAATACCGCCACGCGGTCTGACATGGTCAGCGCTTCGCCCTGATCGTGCGTCACGTAGACGAAGGTGACGCCGAGCTTTTCGTGCAGCGATTTGAGTTCGTATTGCATGTGCTCGCGCAACTGCTTGTCGAGCGCGCCAAGCGGCTCGTCCATCAGCACGAGCTTGGGTTCGAACACGAGCGCGCGCGCCAGCGCGATGCGCTGCTGCTGGCCGCCCGACAGTTGCGCCGGGTAGCGCTTCGCAAAGCCTTCCATGCGCACCATCTTCAGCGCGTTGTTGACCTTGTGCGCGCGTTCGTCGGCGGGGAGCTTGCGCACCGTCAGCGGATACGCGACGTTCTGCTCGACCGTGAGATGCGGAAACAGCGCGTAGTTCTGAAACACCATGCCGATGTTGCGCTTGTGCGGCGGCACGTTGTTGAGCAGTTGTCCATCGAGCCAGATCTCGCCGCCCGTCGGAAATTCGAAGCCTGCGAGCATCATCAGGCAAGTCGTCTTGCCGGAGCCGGAAGGCCCGAGCAGCGTGAGGAATTCGCCTTGATAGATGTCGAGATCGAGTTGCTTGACGACCAGCGTTTCGCCGTCATACGTCTTGCGCACACCCCGAAAGCTGACGATTACGTCTTCGGTTTTCATCGCGTGGGTCTCCATGCTTTGAATGCATCTCTAGGGGTTTCTACGCACATTTGGTTCCACCCGTTTCGAAGATTTGCATCGATTGCGTGATCCACTATAGCCCGTTACGGTTCTACAATAGGGAACCATTTCATAATTCCGGATAGAACCACTTGGATACGGTGATCCTGTCGGACTGGCTCGCCGCGCGGCTCGACCGGACGGCTGGCGAACCCGTCTATCGACAAGTACTCGGGCTGATGCAGCAGGCCATTCTGACGGGCCAGTTGCTGCCCGGCGCCAAGCTGCCCAGTTCGCGCACGCTCGCGTCGGACCTCGGCATTGCGCGCAACACGGTGCTGCACGTCTACGACCAGCTCACGGCGGAAGGCTATGTGCTATCGACCACGGGCAGCGGCACCTATGTCGCCGACACGCGGCCGGATACGGCCGCCGTCAACGCACGCAAGGCGCCACCCGCCGCGAGTGGCCCTATCGGCGCGATCGGCGGCGCTGGGCCAGGCGCGAATGTCGCGCCGCCCGCCGTGCCCGCGCGCGGCAGCCTGTCGACGCGCGGCGCGCGTCTGATTCGCCAGGCGGGCGTATCGGCGCGGCAGTGGGGCGCGTTCATGCCCGGCGTGCCGGATGTCGCGGAGTTTCCGGCGCGCACATGGAGCCGCCTGCAGGCCAAGCTCTGGAAGGAAGCGAATCCCGATCTGCTGACGTACGCGCCGGGCGGCGGCTATCGACCGCTGCGGCGTGCGCTCTCGGACTATCTGCGCGTCGCGCGTTCGGTGAAGTGCACGCCGGATCAGATCATCATCACAACGGGCATTCATCAGTCGATCGACCTCGCCGTGCGGCTGCTCACGGACGTCGGCGACCGCGCTTGGGTCGAGGAACCCTGCTATTGGGGCGCGCGCAGCGTGCTGCAGTCGTCGGGGCTGACGCTCGCGCCCGTGCCCGTCGATGAAGAAGGCCTCAATCCGCGCGAATCCGACTTGCAGGCGCCGCCGCGCATCGCGCTCGTCACGCCGTCGCATCAGTATCCGCTCGGCATGGTGATGAGCCTCGCGCGCCGCCGCACGCTGCTCGAATACGCGCGCCAACATGGCGTGTGGATCATCGAGGACGACTACGACAGCGAGTTCCGCTACGGCAGCCGGCCGCTCGCATCGCTGCAAGGGCTCGACGATGCGGGCCAGGTGATCTATGTGGGCAGTCTCGGAAAGATGCTGTTTCCGGGTTTGCGGATCGGCTACATGATCGCGCCGGAACATCTCGTCGACACGTTTCGTACGGGCGTGGCCGAGTTGTATCGCGAAGGACAACTGATGCAGCAGGCCGTGCTGACCGAGTTCATCATGGACGGCTATCTGACCTCGCACGTGCGGCGCATGCGGGCGTTGTACGGCGAGCGCCGCCAGATTCTGATCGACGCGATCACCGCGCGTTTCGGCGACGCGCTGCCCGTGATGGGCGACGAAGCGGGCCTGCATCTGGTGCTCGGCCTGCCCGATCATGCAAACGACCGCGAAGTGACGGCCGCCTCGTACGACGCGGGCGTGATCGTGCGGCCGCTCGCCGCGTACTACAACAGCGAGACGCCGGCGCGGCGCGGCCTGCTGCTCGGCTACGCATGCGTGCCGAACGAGCGCATCGGGCCGGCGTTCGATACGCTTGCGAACGTGATCGAAAGGACTGCGTTGAAGACGACGGCCGCGCCTACGCGGGCGGCTTAGCGCCACACTTCGCGCGGCGCGTCGAAGGCGTTGCTAGCCGTTCGTCGTCAGATGCATCGGGCGATGCGCGATGCGCTCCGCTTCGGGCTTCTCCACCCGCTCGATCGACACCTTCGCCACGCCCGCGCGATGCATGCCGAGCGCCGACGCGGCGAGATACGACAGATCGATCACGCGACCGCGCGCGTAGGGTCCACGGTCGTTGATGCGCACTACCACCGACTTCGAACTCGCCAGCGACGTCACGCGCACATACGATCCAAGCGGCAGCGTCCGGTGCGCGGCCGTCATCGCGTACATGTCGTAGTGCTCGCCGTTTGCCGTGCGACGACCGTGAAAGCCCCGGCCGTACCACGACGCGAGCCCCAGTTGCGTGAAGCGCGACGTGTGCCCTTTCACGCTCGCCGCATGCACCAGATGCGCAGCATGCGCGGCGCGGTTGGGACCGCGGTCGGCACTGCGGTTTGCACTGCGGTCGGCCAGATTTGCGCGGCCTTTTGGATCGACATGCGCGTCGTGCTCCGGGTCGTGAAGCGACTCCGTTCGTGCGCCATGCTGCGCGTTTTTCGCCTTGGGACGCGACTTCGGATCGAGCGGCTTATGCTTCCCGGCAGCCGCCGATGCCGACGCGGGCAGCGCGCTCGCCAGCAGAAAGAGCGAAACGGACGCGCCGAGGCGTCGTAGCAGCGGGTTCTTTTTCAAGTGATGGCTCGTCTTCGACATGGCATCGGGCGATACGCTTCGGCAGCCGTCACGCGGAACCCGAACCGGTCCGCGGGACGGCGCACGACGCGCGCCGCCGCGCGACCGGGTCAGCCCGGAAGTTTCGGCAGGTAGTTTTGCGGATCGACTGCCTTCGTGCCGTCGCGCAGTTCGAAGATCAGATACGGATGGGGATCGTTGGGCGCGCCCATTTCGGCGATCGGCTGGCCTTGCCTGACCGTGTCGCCTTCCTTGACGAGCAGCTTCGCGTTGTTACCGTAGGCGCTGATGAAACGTTTGTCGTGCTTGACGATGACGAGCAGCCCGTACGCCTTGATCTCGGAGCCCGCGTAGATCACGCGGCCGGTGCTCGCTGCCCGGATCGTCTCGCCGGCTGTGCCGTTGATGTGGATCGCCTTCGACTGGCCGTCTCCGGCGTTCGACGTCACTTGCCCCGAGGCGGGCCAGATGAAGCGCGCCTGCTGCGAGGATGCGGCAGACGGCGCGACGTTACCGGTGGCGGCCGGGGATTGCGGCACGCCCGTTTGCGCGGGCCCGGACACGGCAGCAGCATCAGGCGCCACACGGAGCACCTGGCCGACGCTCACCGGGTAGGCGTCCGGGAGGCGGTTCCAGCGGGCAAGCTGGGCGGGATCACGCCCGAACGCAGCCGCGACGCTCGCCAGCGTATCGCCTGGATTCACGCGATAGAAGCCCGCCGCGACAGGCGCGGGCGGCTCGATCGAGGGCGGGCGCGCATCAGGCGAACTGGTGAAGAGGTCGCCCCACGGCATGCTTGCACAACCGGCGAGCGCCAACGCGACGCTCGCGATCAATAGCCGTTGCGTCAGTTCGCGGCACAGTTTGAAGAGGTTCATCGGAATACGATCGAAAGGATGGCATCGGATGTGCAAACGGGCTGCATATCGCAGCCCGCTCGCACAAGAGTTGGCATCCTAAACGAACGTCGCCGCAATACGTTGACCCCGCGTGCGATCGCTCAGTCATCCTTGACGATTGTTAACGCGCCCGCCCGCAAAAGCGGCAAACTCGTGAAGAACCGTCAGCGCATTATTTCAGGCCGAAATCCACCCGCGTCGTCGCGCCCTTGTCGTCGATACCCGAAGCATCGAGCTTCGGCGCCACGATGAAAACGCGGCTGTTGTCGATCTTGCCTTCGAAGTACTGCTGCACCACCTGCGCGCGGCGCTGCGCGAGATCGCGCAAGCTGGCGTCCGTGACGGGCGCATGCTCGGCGAGCGCGGCCTTCATCTCGTCGTCGGGCAGTGTCTTCGTCAGGCCGACGATGTTGCGCGGCTTCTTGAAGTCCGAATCCTTGTAGGCCTTAGTCAGATACTTGTCGTATTCCTTGTCGTCGACCTTGATCGTCATCGGGTCGACGCTTTCGCCGTTGCCCACCACGTCCTTGAGCTTCTGCTGACGCACGAGCCGGTCGACATAGGCGGTGCGCAGCGCCGGCTGATCGACGGCGGGATCGACGCGGCCGATGATGTCGAGGCGGATCGACGGCTTGTCGGTTAGCGCCTTCACGATCATGTCGAGCTTCTTCTGCGACGTGTCGGACAGCGTCGCGGAACCCGCATCGAACTCGACGTAGCCGAGTTCCTCGCCGCTGCCGCCGAACGCATGCGCGAGCAGCGAGAACGGTGCCGTGACCGCCTTCTGCAGCAGATTCAGCACGGCGCGCCAGATCAGCCCGCCCACGCTGAATTCCGGATTCGCCAGCGAGCCCGACACGGGAATGTCCACGTCGATTTCGCCGCGCGAGTTCTTCAGCAGCGAAATGGCGAGCTTCACGGGCAGCTTCGTCGCGGTGTCGTTGTCGACGTGATCGCCGAACGTCAGCTGGTCGATGAAGATGTGGTTGTTCGCCGTCAACTGGTCGTTCGCCAGCTGATAGTGCAGATCGACGTTCAGTTTGCCCTTCGTGATCGGATAGCCCGCGTACTTCGCCGAGTACGGCGTCAGGTTGGTCAGCTCGATGCCGTGCGCCGTGGCCGTCAGATCGAGCGCGGGCTTGGCGATCAGCGGATTCACCGAGCCACGGATCGTGATCGGGCCGTTGGCGGCGAGCTTGGCGGACACGTCGACGGGCGCCGACTGCCTGGACTCCGTGCCGAATGCGCCGACCGTGCCCTGGATCGCGATCAGGTTGGCCGTGTAGTTCGGCTTGATGAAGTTGTCGGTGTAGGTGACGCGGCCGTTCTGCAGCACGAGCTGGCCGAAATGCAGACGCACCGGGCTTTGCGGCGGCGTGGCCGCCGTCACCGACGTGTTCGCGCCGGACGCGGCGGAAGCCGGCACGGCCGCCTGCGCTTCGGAAGCGGCGGACGTGCCGAGCGGGATCGGCTCCTTGCCCTTGGCGCTCTGGTCGCGCGTGAGCGACTGCGGCGCGCCCGTTTCGTGCGCGACCACGTCCTTCAGGTTCAGCTTGCCTTGTGCGTCGAGCAGCACGCGCCCATAGAAGTTCGCGAACGTGACCTTGGCGGCATCGACGTCCGTGCCGTGCTCGTCGTAATTCGCCTTGATGCCCGTCAGCGCCAGCGAGCGCCAGCCGGCAAACGGGTCCGAGGTCGCCTTGTCGAGCATGCGAACGTCGACGAGCGCCGCGTCGCCGCGATACGTCGCACGCAGGCCCTTCGCCTTGTCGCCCTGCGCGAGCGTTACATCGCCGCTCGCGTTCAGCAGCGCGCTCGCAATGGTCGCATTCAGCTGGCTGCCGAAGTACGGCTCGAACGCCGCCGCGTCCAGCCGGTTAGCGTCGATCTTCATCGCGAGCTTGAGCGGCGTCGCCGTCACGTCGCCCTTCACGCCGAGCGTGCCCTTGCCGTTGACGGTGGCCTGCAGTTCGACGGGCAGCGCGCGGCTCAGGTCGTCGCTGATCTTCTGCACTTTAAGTTGCAGGGGCTTCACGGCGAGTTTGACGGGGCGCGCGGTCGTGTTGTCGGTGAAGGTCGCCGCGCCGTCCTTCAGGTTCAGTTCGCCGATGCTGTAATGCCACGCCGGCCCTTCTTGCGTCGCCTTCTTCGCCGCGTGGATCACGGTGCGCTCGCTCGCCTGCTGCTGCGGCGGGCCAGCGAGCGCGGCCAGATCGATCGTGCCGTCCTTCAGACGCTGCGCGTCGACGGACAGGCCCGTCACGTCGACCGTGCCGAGTTCCGCCTTGCGCGCGGCGAGGTCGACGCGCTTGATGCCCGCCTTGCCGTCCGCGATCGAAATGACCGGCTGCTTCGCGTTCCCGGTCGCCAGCTTCAGCGATTGCAGATCGACCTGGCTTTCGCCGATCTGCAGGTCGACGGGCTCCTTCGTCCAGTTGGCCGTCACGCTGGACTGCACGCTCAGCGTGCCGTCTAGCACCTTGGCCGCCGTCACGGTGTCGAGATAAGGCTGCAATACGGGCAGTTGCGCCGACTTCAGGTCGATCTTCGCGTCGGCCGTCTTCGCGGCGAGCGACAGGTTACCCGACACGGCAATCGCGCTTTGCGGCTGGTTCTTGACGTTGGTCTTGAGCGTGTAGCGCGCGGGGGTCTTGCCGAGCGTCGAGAAATCCGCCAGCCCGACCGCGAGATTGTTCAGCCCTGCCGATACGGGCCGCGACGCCGCGGCGTCCTGGACTTCGACGGTGCCGTTCGACAGCTCGAATTGCTTGATCTGCAGATCGAGCGGCGGCGCGGCCTTGGCTGCTTCAGCCGCGGCGCCGGACGCGGGCGCGGGCGCGCTGGCCACGGTAGCGGGCGCGCTGGCCGCCGCAGCGGGTGCGCTGGGCGCGGGAGCGAACGTACGCTGCACGCTCAGCACGCCGCTCTTGTCGCGCGCCAGATGCACGGTCGGCGCGTCGAGGCGAATGTCGTCGAAACGATAGACGTTCTTCAGCGGCTCAAGCGTCTGGGCGGCCACATGCAGTGAGCGCGCGGCGAAGAACGGCGCCTTGTGCTCGTCGAGCACGTCGATGTCGGCGAGATCGGTGGTGCCCGTGATGCGCAGCGTGGGTGCGTCGCCCGTCATCACGAAGCTCACTTTCAGGTCGCTCGACAGCTTGCCCGCCTGCACCGTGACGGGCAGCTTTGCGGGCGAATATGACAGCAGCTTCGGCACGTCGAGCCCGTCGAAGCGCAGCGACACTTCCGATTCGCGCGACGCCGCGAACGGCTTGGTGCGCCCGTCGATGGCGAGCGGACTGCCGTCGATACGCGCGCGCAGCAGCGGCTCGACGAAGATGTCGGTTTTCGACGGCAGCGTGGCGATGAACGGAATGCCGAGGCGCCATTCATCGACGATATGCGTGACGCCGAGCAGCCGGTCGTCGAACGTGATCTTGCCGTTTTCGATGCGGATATTGGAGATCGAGAACTGCGCCGGCTTGCTGTCGGGTTTGGACGGCTGCTTCGAGAACTTCTCGATCAGGTCGCTGAAGTTGAAGCGCTGCGCATCGTAGCGAACGATTGTGAAGCGCGGCGAATCCAGATGCACTTCATCGACAATGGGCGCGAGCCGGAAAATCGAACTCCAGGAAGTCCTTACGACCAGCCGTTCGATATCGACGAAATCGCCCTTGCCGCCCCGGTCGCCGATATGCACGCGGTCAGCTTCGAAATTGAGTGTGTAGGGGTTGAGCGCGATGCGGCCGATGCTGGCCGGCCGGTCCAGTTGCTCGCTCAACTGCTGTTCGGCGATATGCCGGATCAGCGGCGGCGCGGCGAAAAAGCCGAGCAGTCCGAACAGGACCAGCACGACGAATACGACGAGAACGATGCGTCTTGCTCGCCGGCCTTGTGCGACTTCGCGGACGGTCTGAAAGGATGAGGCGAGTGATGCTTTGGTCGGGCTTGCCATGCTTGGTCGCGGGTAGGGCGGCGCAGAACGTGCCGCGATGACGAATATCCAGCTTGGCCGAAGTATACGTCGTGTACTTCGGCCAAACCATCAAATGTCATGAGAATGACGACCGTTGCAGGCAAATAAACGTTAGAAAGTGTAAGTGGCCCGAGTTGAGTGCGCGGTCGTGTCCAGCCGTCATGCGGCGGACACGTGCTGCGCTTATTGACGCACGACGGCGGGCGGCTGCCAGGTGCCGTCGCTGGCTTCGGGCTTTGGCGCGTAGAGGCGCAGCACGAGCTGGAAATCGCCGCGCGGCGCGGGCAGCCAGTTGGACGCCTTGCGCGGTTTCGCCGACGACACCGTCACGTCGATCGAGCCGTCGCGGTTGCGCCGCACGCCCGCCTTGTCGCCGACGGATGCGCGTGCCGGCGAGCTGTCGCCGAGCGCGCCGTCCTTCGTGTACGCGGTGATCGACCAGAAGCCGCGCACGGGCGGCACCTGATTCGGCTCGAAGTGCACCACGTAGCGGTTGGCGCCGTTCAACGCGTGGCCGTCGCTGTCGAGCGCGACGTTGCCGCGCACTTCGTCGTCCTTCGTGCCGATGCCCGGCTGCGCGTACGACGCATACGCGCGCAGCGCGTAGTCGGGACCGTAGTTGCCGACGCCGTCGCCGAACCAGCTCCAGCCGTTGGCCGTCAGCATGTTGGTGGGCGGCGTCGCGACGCGCGCGCGGCCGTCTGCGAGACCGCCGGCGATCGCGTCGCTGGCCGACCGGGGCAGTTCGACGGCTTCGTCGGGCTTCACGCCGAGGTCGGCGAGAAACTTCAGCGCGTGCGGGTCGGCGGGAGACGGCGGGTTGTCGGGCAGCAGCCGCGCGACGCGGTCGAAATAGCCTTTCGCGTCGAGCGCGGCGACCTGCTCGGCGGGCGTGCCGGAGACGCTTGCGTCTGGGGGCATGGTGCGCGGCGCGACGGACGCCGCCGAGGCATCGCCCGTATAGACGGACAGCGGCACCACGCGAATGCCGCGCTGCAACTTGCGCACGGCCGTCAGGTCGCGCGCGCCGTTCGACTGGATGCGCACATCGAGCCAGACATTGCGCGTGGGCGCGTCGATACGCTTCACGCCCTTGGGCAGATCGCCCTTCCAGTCGGGCTTTGCGAAGGCCACGGTCTGCGCCTTGATGCCCGACACGCGTGAAGCGCCCTGCTGTTCTGCCGACCACAGCACGTTGGTCCACATATCGAGCGCACGCGCATCCATATAGCGGCCCGCCGACGTTGGCAGCGACACGATTACGGGTTCGTCGCCGACGTCGAGCCACGCGGTCGAATCGAGGGTATCGATGCCGGGCGTGGGCGGATTATGCGCGCCGACGGGCGGCAGCGCGGACGCGTGACGCAGCGTATTGACGGGTGCCTGACCGGGACCCGTGCCGACGGCGGCGTCGCGCGCTGCGCCCATCAGCACGAGCGGATAGGCAAACACATAGGAGTCGGCGACCTCGTCCTTGATCCAGCCCGTGGGTTTGGGCGTCACGATGGGAGTGGACGCGCAACCGGTGAGAAAAGCGATGCCCGCGAGCGCCGTGCAGGCGAGTTGAAACGAAAACGTTTCTCGGCGATTTTTTATCATTCGATGAACCGCGGTCCTGGATGTCACATGCCTGAGCCAGGACGAGCCCGGTCCGCCGCCGAGCCCCCGCCCGCGCTGGACTTGCCGAATTGTCCTGACATTCCTTTTCTGACAACGCGTTTTAACTTATCCGCGTCGCGGGGGCAAGTTAATGTGAGTGTTCGTCGCGGTTTTGAGGTGCTGTCTTCGGGTTGGGTGTTGTTTGTTGGTTTTTTTGTGTTTTTGTTTGATTGTTTTGTGGTGGGGGCGTGAGAGGCGCGGGCTACGCCGGTCGGGGTTTTTTGCTTTTGCGCTGGCATTCGTGATTTGCCTTTTCGCTGGGATGCGTGAATTGCCTTTTCGCGGGCATCCGCGATTTGCTTTTGCTTTCGCGGGCATCCGCGATTCGTTAGCTCGCTTCACGCGTCGCCCCTGTGCGGGGCGGCACC